>CAYFTD010000388.1:0-5334 GCA_964345915.1 uncultured archaeon | reverse complement strand
TCATACTGGCTTCGTCTTTCATGAGTTTACTAGGATTGTCACGGATTATTCTCTCAAGTTTCTTTGCTTTGGTTGAGATTTCAGAATTGGAGTTTCGAGTAAGGACTTGTAACTCCCCCATTCTCAAAACAATTCGTTGCTTTGCCTTTTCGTGCGTTCCTTTGTTCTTTATGAAATCAATAAGGTCTGCTGTAACCTTTGATTTGAATTCAAAATCCTTTGCTTTCGTCCCTGCTTCCAAGACAACAGATCGAAACCAATTGAATCTCCGGTCGAAGGAACCATCCTCAGGAAAGAGCTCCCTGAAGTATGATATCACGGCCTCTACTGGCAGCTTTTCAATGTCCAGCCCAAGACCTTCATGGTGCATCATTTTGTCTCCCTCTGGAAATCCCCAACATAGCAATGCTTCATAAAACGGGCTTGGAAATCTAGTTTCCATGGAGCCACGTGGCTTCTCGGTATAGTACCGTGTTAGTTCTACGTCACCCCATGCTTGCATAATCTTTTCCACAATATCAAAACGGTCAGGATTCTTCTCAGCGTAACCCACGGTTCTAGCAGGATGAACCCACCCATCGCTCTTCAGAATAGCATAGAGGCGTGCTCGTTCTATTTCAAACTCCTTACCTTCAAGTACCCTGGGATTCCCTATTCCTCCAACACCATTTGCCCCAGCTACTCTCTTGATGATACCTTCAAAATTCTTTGTTCGCAATCCTAGAATATCTCTCAGAAAGTGAAATGCCTCTCCAACAATTCGTGTTTCCTGTCTGTTCAGTCTTAATTTGTCAAGATGGCGTTCCGATGTCATCTGACGCATCAAAAGGTCAAGTCTTCCGAGTTTCTCATGATCACTGCCTGTTAATCCGAGTTTGTTCCAAGTGACCTCACAAAACCTGAACATGTCCCTTTGGTTGAAATAGAAGTACTGGTTTTGCCAGTAGTTGACCATATCATTTGGGTTCAAATCGCATTTCCATATGTACAAACGCCCATCCACAATGTCGAGCCGTACATCTATCAATGGGCCAAGCTTTTCTTTCAAGCCCTCTTCAATTTCCTCTTTTAGTTCCTTGATCGCTCTTGCCATCTCTCTCCCATGTCCTAGTTCCGTGTACACGACATTGCCAAAGTCGCCAGAAACCAGTCGATGAATTTCATCAATCACCAATGAGGTGTTCTCAGGCGTTTTTTCCTTAGCTAACGTTTCTCTTAGAAAAGCTGACTCGATACGTGAAACAGAGTCTTCGTGTCCAAATTCGCTGAAATGCACATCAGTTCTTCTCAGTCTTCTTTGAAGCTCTCCGATGTCTACCTCCTTTGCCCACTTGGTGATTATCCTATCTTCTTCGCGTCTTCGTAGTATAGAAACAAGAAGTGGCTCCTCTCCTCTGCGATACTTACCAATTGCACTTGTCGAAACGCGATATAGTGTTGCTAGTTCATCTTCAGTTTCTAGGCGATTGTTTCTTACTTTGAAATACACCTCACAGCGGTGGTAGTGGTCTGAGTATTTCGGAAGACTCTTCACATCCTGATATTGCGCGCTTAGACTCTCTATGTCAGTCATGGACTCTATTCTTATGTGAGGGAGTTCTCCATGCGCTTCTTCATACAATCGACGCATCTCTAGCTCTTCTAATTTCTTGACAAGTGCCGGCCTCTCGCCTCTGTCCTCAGGAGTCTTCTCGAAATAACCTCTCACTGCTTGGTAATCTCTTCTGAATGTCTTCTTTAGGCGTTGAATGGGGAATCGTTCAATTGCGGCATCTACCTTTTCTATTGAGTTGAGTTCTCCAAGATAAAGCCCAGACGCAATACCGGCTCTGCGTTTCTCGATCGCCTTGGCCGCGACCCTCTCAACAAGCATCGGAGCCTCTTCGCCACGGAGCCATCTGACTATCTCCGCTTCTGGAATCTTATGCTTCAGGCTGAGGTCACGGATTTGGGCCAATCTATACCTCTCACGACCATTCCTGATGATTGTGTCGAGCTCGCCCCTTTTCCTCATCAAGGAGATTTCAATCCATGCCCTTGCCTTCTCAAGCCTTTCGTTGAAGTAGGCCATTTGACGAATTTCAGGGTCATTTTGTGCCTCCTCCAGTTCTTTCTCCGACGTCGGATAATCTTGTTCGAAATGCCTTCTGAGTAGCTGACCCATCGACCAATCGCCCTCACGATTTAGCAGCCTCCTAAGTGCCTCGGGCATGGACCTGCTTTCACTCCAGTCCCTCGCGATGTCTTGGTCTAGGTCGAACTCCCCGGCCAGTTCTTCAATGTCAGGCTCCTCCCCTACCTGCTCTTGCAGCGCCTTCCTGAAGCTGAGATAGTTCTTGACCTCCTCCATGATTTCTTCGTCTTCAAGCATTGATTCAAGACCGTGTTTCCGTGCTAGTTTCTCGAAGTCCTCTTCATCCTCTGCCAGCCCTCGGAGATACTCTCTGATTGCCTCTTTCAGCTCCTCATCAAGTTCATTGAATATCTCTCGGAGGTACCTCTGCCAGTCCTCATCCTCGCGTGAGTAGTGCTCTGGCCAATCCGATGCTTCAGTATCACTCTCAGTCGACTCAGAGTCCTTCTCACCCTCATCATGAGTGGTCTTCTCTTCTGCTGACTCTGGGTGTTTCTTGGCATGTTCGACTGCTTCCCTTGATTGTGGCTGTTCGGCCCTGATACTCTCTGGCGATTCGCTGTCTGGCTTTTCTTCAGATGTTTCGGCTTTGAGTTCAGAGTGTTTCCTACTTTCCACAGAGTTTCGGTCTTCATGGCCCACGGCTTCAGGCTCTTCGCCTTCGCTTCCGCTCTCTGTTAGTTCTTGTTCCTTCGCAGCCTCAGGAGCACTGCCCTCAGCCGGGCTGGGTTTCTCTGACGACTCAGTGTCTTCCTTCTGCGATTCGTTGTCAGATTCTGCTGTAGTTTCGGAACTAGCACTCTCGTTGGTGGAACTCCGTGTGACGTACATCTGTCTGCTACCGTCATCGAAGTATGAATGGTCATACTCCATCCTCTTTTGACCTGTTTCTCGATCTCCCTCATCGTCGTCCCCCTCTTCTTTCCCGTCAGCAGATTCACCAATGTACTCTACGACATCTTCAACGAATTGTTCACGCCAACGTTTCTTCATCTCTTCTGGGTCCACACCTCGCTTGTCAAGCTCATCAAGAATCTTCTTCTCTAGATCATCGTACTCCTCCTTGTCAGCAGTTTCTTCCCTCTCGCTGCGAGCCTCTTCCCTGGCCTCTTGTTTCTCTAGTTCCTTTCTTCTGTACTCTTCATATGCTTCTCGTCTTTCCTCTTCCTCACGCTCTAGACCCTCTACAGCACCTCTTACAGAATCATCGGGCTCTTCAGGACTTTCTTCCCCTTCCTGCTCTTCGTCCTGAGGGGTTTCTTCATCTTCCCTTTCTCTTTCAATCTGGTCTATGATCTCGCGCATTTGTCGTCCAATCTCATCATCGTCCTGAGACTCACGATCCCCTTCTTGCCCTCGTCTACCACGTTCACCACCCTCCCCCATCATTCGCCCATTTCTCCGTCAAGTACTTTGCCAACCTGCTCGAAAACATCCCAGTTCCTCTCTCTGTCAAGATACTCGAATGCTAATTCGACGACGTAAGGAACAGAGATTGAGCTTCCATCACTATGCATTTCTGAGGTCTTACGGATCAGTTTCACCAGTGCATCGATGTCCTCCTTAGCCAGAGAGTCGCGGAAGTATCTCTCAAACTCTTCACTCTCTACTGCAGCCCTCATCCGTTCTCTGTCTTTTCTTGGTATTCTCTGTGACCAGTCTTGATTGTCCTTCACTTTCGCAGTCGTTAGAAGGTCCATTACGTCATCAGGCAAGGGCTCTGACTCTCGAAGCTCAGGATGCTCGTCAAAGACCTTAGTCATGTGATTCTTGATGGCGTCATCTCCTGTATCTTCCTCTGGAACCTCGCTATGAATGAACCATCTCAGAGGACACATCTTCACGTTCTTTGGCTCTCCCTCGTGCTGAAGGTATACCACAGCCTCTCCGACCTGCATTCCTCCAATGTGGTCTATCTGAGAGTCAGTACATCTGGAATGCTTGCCAACCATGGTCCTGTCGTCTTCGTGAGGAAGAGCATGGATTACAAGATTGACTGGTATCTTGATTGCCTGAGAAACCAGCGTGCTTGGTGATTGGTCGATGATAATCACACCAAGACCGGTTCCTCCAAGGACTCTCAGCATCTGAATGAAAGCACTGACGGCCTGCAGTCTTACACCAGAGTTCGCCTCTCCTGTCAGGTCAGATCCGCCAAGAAGATAGTGTGCCTCCTCCAAGACAAGCAGGTTCGTGACTCTCTTTGATGGATTGGCCAGTTTGTACTCGCTCACTGCAGCAGTCAGGACGCCAATTAGCAGAATCTTGTCGTTCTCAGACAGGTCGTCCATCTCAATGATGGCGGGATGAGCCAACAGCTCGGAAACCGTGATGCCTGTTGGTGTGTTGTACATCTTCACCAAGGAGGGTTTCCTAAGGATGCTCTTGACCCTTGCAACCAATGCGCCCCAGATATTGCTCGTGACCTCATCCCCGTAAGGCAGTTTCTCACCCACCTCTCTCACGGCATCCACTAGGTCAGTGAGAAGAATCGGTCTGCCCTTGGTGTTGGTCTCCAAGTCCCAGCCACAGTTCTTGTAGACTGTATAGATCACATCCTCGATGTGCATGGATATGACCTTCTCATTAGGCATCCAGAGTGTCCAGACCTGTACGACCCGGTCGACCCACTTGGTGAGCCGGACTCCCTCCGGGGGGTTCCAGATGTTGATTGAGAGGTTCGCCACATTGGTCCTTGCGCAGGTGAACACACGGAGATTAGGAAAGAGATTCAGCAACCATCTCCACTCGTAGCCCTTTGATGGCACCAACACGACCGGATTCACGCCCAGAGTGATGGCCTGCCCAACGATGCTCCTGACAGAGGTTGACTTACCTATTCGTGTGCCACCGAAGACACCGAGATGCATGTCCATATGGTCAGGCTCGCTCTTCACGTATACATTAGGCTGGATGTTTCCGTTCTCGTCCAGGGGATTTCCAAGATAGAGAGATGGTGAGCGCTTCTTCCACATGACACTCGACGGCACGAGTGATTCGAATGTGCTTGATTGATTCATGGCGGATCTTACTCTCATGGAGGGCTCTCTGGTTCCTGACGAGAACCTCTCCCTCTTCGTGGTTCTGATGCCAATGTCCCTTCTGGGGAGGATGAGATAGACTGTCGCCTCCTCAGCCGTGAGAACAGATGACTTGCCAGTTGGAAGCCCTTGCAACAGCCGGGCTGTTTCTTTGTCCTT
>CAYFTD010000387.1:0-10365 GCA_964345915.1 uncultured archaeon | reverse complement strand
TATATAGTTGCCATATAGCTCTAGGTGCTTGTCAGGGATTCCCACTTTCTTTGCAACTTCAGTGATTTCAATCATCTTGAACACCACGAACCGCTTGTTCTGCAGAACGCCATCGTTATTGATAAACCAAGCTTTAGGCCTCCAAGCAGCTAGATGCCTGTGAATTGGCAGGTGTGCAGGCTCATGAGGTCCAAAAGAACATAAGACGGGCTTTCCTTCTATCGGGTCGGCTGATTATCATGGACAAACTGCCGTTGGATGCACTACCTGATGCATTGCCTGACGCCATTGATGTTGAGAAATACGTGATTTGCACTTACTACGCAAGATTGCCACCTTTCATTGACGCTAGAGAAGTCGCATTTGGCGCTGCGATTGAACAAAGCACAGGCACATGGACAATTGTCCCAGGTGAAACCACTGCAGTTAGAAAGAGGCATGTTGCCAAGGTCGTTGGACTGTATGAGGTCCCTCAGTATGAATACAGTCTTCCAAGTGACTTGGACCGTAGACACTACATCATTCAGGTGGCATTCCCATGGGAGAACTTCGGTCAACAAATACCAATGCTTCTCTCTACTGTGATAGGGAACATCTCACTTGGTCCGATCAAGTGTCTAGATATGAGATTCCCGAAGAGCTGGTTGAAGGGGTTCAAGGGACCCAAGTTTGGAATCAAGGGTCTAAGAAAGTTGATGGGCGTGAAGAAGAGGCCGTTCGTTAACAACATGATAAAGCCATGTGTCTATACATCAGCGAAAATGGGAGCGGACCTCTGCTACGAGGCGGCTGTCGGCGGAGCAGACATCATCAAGGACGACGAGCTTCTTGCCAATCCTGAGTTCAACACCTTGGAGGATAGAATACCTCTTTTCATGGAAGCAATAGATCGTGCAGACGCGGAGAAAGGAGAGAAGACCATCTTTACGGTGAACATAACTGACAGCATACCGAAGATGTTCGAGAATGCGGAGAGAGCCATAGAACTTGGAACCAACGGCCTCATGATTAACTTCCTAGCAGTGGGTTATTCTGCATTCCGTCATGTATGTGAAGACCCTTCCATCAATGTGCCAATCCTTGCCCATATGGACGTCACTGGGGCAATCTCATATTCCCCAAACATTGGAATAGCCACAAACATAGTCATTGGTAAACTTCCGAGAATCTGCGGCTCTGACATTACTGTGTTCCCAGCACCCTACGGGAAGGCCCCAATGCTACGGGAGAGATTCTTGCAGATGGCTCACGACATGGTTATGCCATTACACCATATAGGGCAGACAGCCCCTATGCCGAGCGGAGGAATAAGCCCTGGTCATGTTGACGAAGTCATTGATGACTTGGGCCCCGACATAGTGATAGGAACCGGGGCAGGCATTCATGCACACCCGGATGGCCCGCGAGCAGGAGCCATTGCATTCAGACAAGCAATAGATGCCAGAATGAGCGGAATCTCGCTGAAGAAGGCCTCTCAGGAACATGAAGAACTGAAAAAGGCCATTGAGTCATGGGGTTCCGGAAGAACTGGCTTTGATCTATAGACCCCCTTGATGATTTGCTGTTTCTGCGAGGAATACTTATGGTCGACCTGTCAGAGCCCATTGAGATTGGGGGATTGATAGTCAGGAACCGTTTCGTGATGCCACCGATGGTGCGTAACCTTGCCACAGATGACGGAGAGGTGACCCAAGAACTCATTGAACACTATGCCGCACGCAGCAAGGGTGGAGTAGGACTGATCATAGTTGAGGCTGCAGCAATAGCTTGGGAACACAGTATAATGAAGAGAAACATAGGAATACACGACGATAGGCTCATCCCAGGACTTGCCAGCCTCGCCAAGGGTATCAAAGCCCATGGCGCCCGTGCATTTATTCAGATAAACCACTCTGGACCCAAGTCACATGTTGCCACCAGGTTTGTAGGACCGTCCGCAATTCCGATAATGAAAGGTAAGATTCCTGAGGTTCTGTCTGTTAGTGAGATCGAGGACATACGAGAGATGTTCGTCGATGCCGCAAGAAGGGCCAGGTTAGCTGGGTTTGATGGGGTCGAAGTCCATGGCGCCCACTTCTATTTGTTGAGTTCTTTCCTCTCTTCTTACACGAACGATAGAACAGATGACTACGGCGGCACGCTTCTCAAGAAGACAAAACTGCTTGTTGATACGGTGAATAGAATCAAGGAGGAACTTGACGGCTTTCCACTCATTCTGCGGATAAATGGGATAGAGAATGTGTTAGGAGGATTAGACATCGATGAGGCAATTCAGATATCCAAGATTGCCGAGAAGGCAGGAGTAGATGCCCTCCACATCTCCTGCCTTGTCGATCCTACTTACAACCCGGGCTTACCTGCGCGTTTCTCGAAAGAAACACTACCAGACTTCCTTAGTGGTTATCCGTTTGATTGCTGCGTTCCGTGCGCAGCCAAGATTAAGGCCAACGTGAGTGTGCCTGTCATTGGGGTCGGAATGGTACGGAATGCAGAATTCGCGAGAAGCATCATGAAGAAGGATCTGTGCGATCTGCTCGCCGTTGGACGGGGGCTCCTTGCAGATCCAGATTTCGCGAAGAAGGTGCTTGAGGGAAGGGCTGAGGAAATCAAACCATGGAGAGACCCTGACTAAGGTTCTTCATGGGTTTGGAAGACTTTAATCAGCCCGAGACCTCGATGAGGGGTATGGAATTCTCTAACCTCCTTCAAGGAGATGTTGTTGAATGGCTCCTTGAACCCAAGAATCCAAGTGTTCGTTTCTGGGCGCTTCAGCATATCCTTGACAAGAAGCCCGATGAACCAGAAGTCAGAGATGCTCAAGAGGCAGTAATGAAGACTGACTGCGTCAAGAGGTTTCTGGCGGCCCAAGAAACCGATGGGCACTGGGGAAAGAGTGATGACATGTACAACCCGAAATACACTGCAACGACTCACAATCTGTTGATTCTAGCCGAGCTTGGAACAAAGAGAATACCGACGATTGATAGGTCCATCGAGCACATGTTCCTCTTTCAGAGAGATTCGGGACACTTTCTCACTGACCTTCCAAAGACCGACAGGGGACGGGCTAGCATTGTGAAGGACGGATGCTGCTTGGATGGAAACATCCTGTTCTATATGGTGCATTTCGGCTACCTTGATGATGCTCGAGTGAAAGCATTGATTGACTTTCAGGTGGACTATTACGACGAGGAAGACGGAGGGTGGCCCTGCAGAGCGTTCCCAATTGACCCATCAAAGACATTTCGTGTCAACTGCTACATGGGGGCGGTAAAGGTACTGAAGGGGCTTTCAAGAGTCCCTAGCGAGAAGATGTCAAAGAGTGTCCGACAGATCATTGATCACTATGTTGAGATTGTAATGGAGAACCAGGTATACAAGTATCTAAGAAACGCTGATGGCCAACGAAAGGAGAAGGCTGGCTGGAAGAGATTCGGGTTCCCTCTCTTCTACCAGTCTGACGTGCTTGAGGCGTTGGATGTCCTTACAGAGTTCGGAGTTAAGGACGAGCGAATGCAGGAATCTGTTGACCTTGTTATCTCGGCGCGAAGTGATGATGGCAGATGGCTCCTGAAGAACACATACAACGGCAAGATGATCTGTGATATTGAAGAGAAGAACAAACCCTCAAAGTGGATAACCTTGAGGGCCGCACGTGTCCTCAAGAGGTTCTATTCTTAGAAAGCACTTGACTATCAGAGCCGATGTTCCGGAATTGTAACCTTGTACATTGCAGTTTCATGGGAGGATCTCAGCTGAAGAATTCCAAACCCAACCCCATAACAGAAGACCGTCGGCTCTGGGCTCATCCGAATGAACAGGAGTTTGTGGCTTCCTGGATCTGTTTCCAAATTCATTCGCAATATCCTCTTTTGTTTGAAGGCCCATTGAGCGTCTTCATCTTCGAAAGGTACAACGTCTGCGAGCCCACGAAACATTGCGTAGTTTGCAGGTACGAAACGGAGGTAATAGTGAGGAAAGGAAACAACAAGAGACACATTGGGGTTTCTCCTGATATGGCGTACTTTGGCGTATCTATCGCTAGTAAGAATATAGAATACGAATCTGGAGCCAGGAGGTGACACACCATATAGGATTCCAGTGGAGTGGGGTCGACTCTTGGAATCAATAGCCGTAAACACTCCATATGTCTTCTTTCGAACATGCTCCTCTATGATGTCAAATGAGAATCCTTCCTCAGTCACTTCAGTCACATCTAGCGATTCAGACGGGCATACATCTTCTCGTTATTTTTGTAGATGTTGAGAAACTCCTTGTACAATTCGTCATAGAGGCCCCTATTCTCCGGGATAGGATGAAACGTCTTTGAGATTTGAACTAGATTGGGAACATCATCGAATGTACACAGACCCAGACCCACAGCACCGATAAGAGCAGCCCCGCGGGCATTTGCGTAGATTGGGTCCTTGACCTGCCTTATCGTACGCTCAAGGACATCTGCGTAGATTTGACACCAAACATCGGACTGAGCACCGCCACCTATGATGTTTAGCGGGTCCATCCTTCTCTTGATGAATTTCTCAACCAGATTCATGAGCCATCTGCTGTTGTAGGCGACGCCCTCAAAGACTGCCCGAACAACGTCTTCACGTTTCACAGGCAGTGAGATGTTGTGCAGGCCACCCCTTAGAGTGTGATCTTCAACAGGCGTGCGCTCACCATAGAGCCATGGAGTAAAGATCATCTTGTTGCTGCCTGGTTGAACTTGCTCGACAATCCTGTCGAACTCCTGATACACCTCTTGTTTGCCAAACCTATCGGGGTCATCAGGATAGAACAGGTTATCGCGGAGGAACGTCAGACAAGCTCCAGCAGATTCCTGTTCGTTGGCAGTGAAATACCTCCCTGGGATTGCGGAGGGTAGAGATGCCATGTTATGAGATATGTCTGTCTTCTTGAAGGGGACATGACAGATGACCCAGGAGCTTGTTCCTATGTATATGTGGCCATGGAAGTCGTTCACCGCTCCAGAGCCGATGATGGCTGAGTGCAAATCTGGTGCACCCATTACTACCTTGGTGTCACGACCTAGCCCAATCTCGTCTGCCACTTCACTTGTAACAAAACCCAGAACATCGATAGAGTGTTTCAAAGGCGGCAGCTTGCCCCTTTCGATGCCAATCTTCCGAATTAGACCGTCGTCATAGTTGATGTTCCATATATCGCTGGTATTCGTACACCAATACAACATGATGCTGGAGTATGACGCAGCGAACTCTCCGGTGAGCTTCAGATTCAAGTAGTCAGTAGGTTCCAAGAACATATGGGTCTTCTTGTAGATTTCAGGATGCTCATGTTTCAAGAATAGAATGTGGGCAATGGGGTCTTTTCCACTACCGCTAGGAATTCCTGCTGTCTTGCGTAGCCATCGGAGGATGTTCAATATTCCGTAACCTTGAATGTTGATGATTCCTTTGAGCTTCTTCTCAACATATGGAGCACCACGCGAGTCCATCCAGATGATAGCATTCATCAAGTGGTTTCCATCGGAGTCAAGGGCAACGGTTCCAGACCATTGACTCGAGCAACAAATTCCAACTATGTCATCAACTGAAACTATATTCTTGTCTACTAGTCGCTTCGAGCAATTGACAAAGGCCCTCCACCAATCCTCCGGGTCTTGTTCCGCGCCCCCGCCCTCCTTGAGGTGCAGGGGGGTTTCTTCAAACTCAAACGCCAATACCTCACCGCAATTGTCGGTTAGTGCAACTTTCATAGCTGAAGTGCCATGGTCAACTGCAAGAAGGTACTTCCTATCGCCGCTCTCCACCGTCATCGTGAGTCCCATGATGGATGGTCAAACGAGGATATATGGGATTCGAGAGAGATTTCGAAATTGAATTAGATGTCTATTCTCTCAATCTTGCCCATGTGGTCAATGGACTCAATGATTATCGGTGATCCTTCCCCGGTGACGTCCCTTATTCCGAGGAAGTCCTTCATCAACAAGAGCAAATCCATAGGAACAACACAGCCCTCGGGTGGGAGCACACCCTTCTCAGTCATCTTCCCGCGTTGCATGAGAATCGAACCCAGCGCTGCAGGAATCCCTGTCCCCTCTCCCATTGATTGTCCCACTGATGCCATGGAGAAGTTGTATTCATGTGGGTTGCCGTCGAGCATTCCCCTAATCCTTATCCTGAGACAGCCACGTTGTGTGCCGAAATTGGTTTCTTTGAGGATACGGTCTCTCTGACTTAGAATGTACGAAATGGCGAAGTTGAATGGGATGACCTGCTGTCCTCTCACATCAATCGGTTCCTCCTGCACAATCCCCAAACGAACGATATTGCGAATCAGGTCGTAATACTCAGGCGGAATAACGCAACCCAGATTGGTCACACGATTGACCTTGATGTAGTTGGGCAGAGTTATCGTTTCGGGGTGTGGATAACAGTAGCTTCGGTACTTGCCAAGCAGGTGGTACTCCACTTCTTCCTCCAGTGCCTGACCGCTTTCCTCGAAGTATCTGACTGTAGTAAACTTACCGTCGAGATACATGGGTATGTCAGCCAGCATGCTATGGATCCTGTGGGCCATGACAGCAGCGCCTTCAGTGGGTTCACCTCCGTGAGCATGGAGGATGTCAATCGAGTCCACTTCGTCAAGAAGGACGTCTGCGCAGAACTTGGCCAATAGGTTGGCCACACCTGGGGAACTGCCCATTCCTGTCAAAGCAGTGATGCCAGCCCTCTGCGCCTCATCATTCATTTCAAGCAGCAGTTTCGTAGCATCGAAGTCATCACAGACATCAACGTAGTTGATTCCTGCTTCAATCACGGCCTTCAGCACGATAGGTCCAAGCTTGTAGAAAGGACCGCACACGTTGAGAACCACATCTGCACCCTTGACGATTTCTTTGATGTTCTTAGGATCTGATGCATCGACCTCCACCGCTGAGCACGTGTCCTCACCCACCTCAGCCGCACACGACTTCGCACCTTCGTAGTCTATGTCTGCAACAACAATCTCAGAGAAGTCATCAAAGGATGCAAGAGTCTTGACAGCGATTCTCCCGACGGTGCCACAGCCGCCAATCACCACTATTCGAGCCATGGAGCTTCCCTAATTCTCCACATATTTAGGTCTGGCGCCTTATTTGAGAGTCAAGGATTCGAAGATCTTACACAATGACGCAACATGAGGAAGTAGTTGGAGGGAATCATTCCAGAGTGATTCTGTCTCCGACACATACCTCTAGTGAATCTGAGGCGCGAGCATTCTTCGCCGTAATCTCCAGCGTGTTTGAGCTTCCTGTTACAGCGAAGAGTTCGCCATCTGGGCCATCAGAGTAGGTCCTGTAGTGCTTGATCTTATGTTCAATGGAACCAGCCTTCAGAAACAAAGCGTCAGATTCCTTGGGTGGTATGTTAGTGACGATATTGCCGAAACTATCAATCCGGACTACTTCTCCTTCGCGACCATCAAGATGAAATTCCAGCTTAACATCTAGACGGGCTTTCCGCGGACCGAATGATGCGTCGGGTTCACCCTTAGCGAATTGAGCGGCCGCTTTGGCGAAAACATCTCGCCCATGGAAAGTGACAGATGCATCATCCTCAATAATCAGACTGTAGATTTCCCTTACACCATCTCTCAATGCGGCGGGGTACATCAGGCCATTATCTGGACCGACGAACCTGTAGTTCTTTGTTTCAATTATCACAGCATCACGGTCGGTCCCTACACCCGGATCAACTACGCATACAAAGATGCAGTCGATCGGGAAGAACCTATAGCTCTGCAATAAGACCCATGCCCCCTCTCTTATTGATTGAGGAGAGATCGTATGCGTCAAATCAGTGATTGACGTATTGGGAGCTATAGTGTGAATCAAGCCCTTCATCATTCCTACGTATTCGGACTCGCCGAAGTCGGTCATCAAGACAATCATTCTACTTTAACCAGCCGAATTTCATTGTAGTCCGTGATGACTCTGATGTAGCCTCTCAGAATCTCATCTATGCTCTCTTCTCCAGTATCGACCTTCAGAGTACCACCGTCAATCCCCCGAAGCTTTGACGGAGTGCTAATCACGAGAATACGGTCCTTACCAACCTTCTCTATGATTCTAGGACTGATCTGTTGGTTCCCCCTTCCAAACAACATTCCTTGATGTCCAATTGGAGACACAACGATCCAAGCCTTGCCAAAGTCGTCAATGACAGCGAGAATGGATTGCTCATTGACATCATTGAGGGACTTGCCTCTATGGTAAAGATCCACGCCCAGAGTGGTCTTCTCAATCCCTAGAAGATCGGCGACAGTCTTCACAGTAGTTCCAGGTCCGAGTATATAGGAATCGTCTTCTGCCATTGATTCAATCACGTGCCGCGCAATGGCTTCCTGCGCATCCTGCTCATCCATGGTTTCAGGGCTCGCCTGTTTCGCTCCTTGGAATCTCGCTGGTACTGAAGGGCCGTTCAGGTAGCCATACAACTTGATTATGAAACGATCTTCTCTGATGGCCTCCTCGTCTGCATCCATGATCTCAAATTCAGCCGAAGTGGCCATGCCCTCAGAAACTAGCCGAATCACCTCGGCTGCATCTTTTGGGTTAATGACAAAGATCCCACTATACATCTTGACTCCAGAAGGTACTCCCAACACAAGCAAGTCCTGAATGTTGTGTTCCTGTAGAGCATCAAGTATGTCTCTTGCTGTACCATCTCCGCCCACGAAGACCAGCAGCCTAACGCCTTCAGAGTATAGGGCCGCTACGCAGTTCTTGGTGTCGTCTGCGTTTGTTTCTTCAGTTATGCTCACTTTGACAACATCGCAGCTCATACCGCTTTCAAGCACTACACGCTCTCCCATTTCTCCAGGACACGCGATTAGTTTGACCTCACGCGCACTGTGCTTCATCACGCTATCAAGAGCTGAGAGAAACTCAATCGCACGACCTGGAGCAACAGGTTCAGCCCCCCTTCGGATGGCCTCTTCTAGGACCCCATCAGTCCCCTTGAGACCGACACGCCCTCCCATTCCGGCAATCGGATTGACAAGTACACCAACAATCATCAGGTCTTCCCTTCTATCAGAGCCCCGACTTGAGCGGCCGACTGAATCCAGAAGGCAACCCTGACAAGCACTTCCTCTAGGAACCGTTTCCTGTTGTCAAGAGTTGCATCCTCTGCCCAATTGACCTGCCTGTAGTCGTTGAATCGGTTGAAGACTTTCCCATATTTTGTCCTGAGAGGTATCTTCACATATCGATCGCAAACCGTGTTTAGTGCTCTGATAAGTGTTGCAAAGTCAAGATCGAGTCGCAAGAGCCACTTGGTGACGGTCTTGAAGAAGGCTCTTGAGTTGACTTCATCCCAGGAGAGCTTCATCAGTGCCTCTCTGTCATCACCAGATATTCGGTCTGTATTGACTTCACACTCTTTTGCGAAGTTGCATCTCGCCCGAACGTAGACCCTCCGCTTTGAAATCCACAGGATAATCTGATGCTCACCCTTCTTGCGTCTCATCTCCTTGTGTGGACCTCCAGGAAAAATGACCTCTTTTACTCCCGATTCTTTGTATCGAGCTCCACTCTTGATATAGAGATCCAGGGCCCACGTAATTGGAGGAATCGTGTTCACTGCATAGTACTCATCAGGTTTGGTCATTGTCTGAACCAGATGCAGTACATCCACCCTGATATGGATTCGGTTTGCACATTTGGAGTCAAGTAGAAACAATGACACTAGCACGTGAAGAATGGATGAGAGAGGACTATCGTACTCCCTTCTGACGTTTGTCCACTAGTATCTTGCCGAGGTGCTCAAATATGTCGATGATGCCCTCGCCAGTCTTGGCGCTGCTTTCAACATAGGGCATTCCATGAGAATCGGCAAATTCCCTTCCTTCTGATGGTTCAACTACTCTGTCAGGAAGGTCGGTCTTATTGGCAACTAATACAAGTGGAATCTCCTTTTGGATGGCCTTCTGAAGTTCGTCAAGCCACTCCTCAAGCAGCATGAAGGTCCGACGACGACTGACATCAAATACAAGCAGACCACCATTTGAACCTCGATAGTACATAGGACGAAGAATCTGAAATCGAGATTGGCCTGCTACATCCCAGATCTGCAGCTTCACCACGACATCATCTCCACCGTCCTTTGCGATATCGATGTTCTTCACTGCGAACTGAGAGCCAATGGTCGTCTTATAGTCAGTCCGGAAGAAGCCGTGTGAGAAACGTGTAACAATTGCAGTCTTGCCTACAGCCCCTTCACCTAAGACTACAACTTTGAACAGGTAGTCGTAGCTGCTACTCATGTTCTTGTCCTCCGGAGGTGACTTGTGGCGGGCGTTCTCCGGCGCGTTATGAACCCGAGCGCACTAATAAGGTTT
>CAYFTD010000386.1:0-2752 GCA_964345915.1 uncultured archaeon | reverse complement strand
GACGGGAAGAGTCCTGGTGACGAAGACGACCTCCGGACCATAGGTCTGCCGAATGAGCTCTATCAAAAGCTTGTCGAAGACGATTTCGCCACAGTTGTCCCCGAGGTAGACTATCCTCCGAGCTTCGCCCAGTCTTTCCTTCAATCCCTCTACGTCCTCTCGACGTATCGGAGGCTCGACCAGTCGCTCGATGAGTTCCTGCATCGGCTGCTCCTTTGGGGGGCGCATGGCGTCCAGCGAGTTGCCCGCTATGGACAGCTTCACCGCTTGCACCAAGGGGTCACCACTGTTCAAGATCAGCTCTTTCGAGAAGGAAGAGAGTTCCAGGCCCATATGATTCTGCTCCACCTTTACCCTCTTGAAGGGGTCTGCCTTGCCCAAGACTTCCTGGATCTTCATCAAGACATCCCCTATCACGTCAGGGGGTGTCACCGCCCAGTTCTCTCCCCTCAGAGATTTCAGCTTCAAAGCTTCGCCCATCAATGTCCTAACCTGAGTTTCGTCCTTCGTGACCAGGCGCGCAGTCTGCAAGCACATCCTCTGTATACAGGGGATACAATCAGGCCAAATCAACATGGTATACCTCGGCTCATCAGGCAGTGGACGAGACAGCTTGCACTGCTCAGGACATCAGGTCCCGGCAGAATAGGGAGTAACAAACGAGTCAATGGAACGGCCCAAGCGACCCGCCTCCTACTTGCCATCTGTCATATAGGAGATACTAATCGACATGTGAGGCGAAAAGTCCAGAACAGCGAGAGAAGAGAAAAAGGTCATGACCCAAGGCAATAAGATCATGACCTGAGAAATGCACTATTGGTCCACAAAGCATTTCTTTGTTCAATTGATCCGGATGCTACCTAGACCGCTTTGACTGCCCCTCTCAGACAAAACTCGATACACTCGCCACACTCATCACATAGTTCTGAGACTACTTCAGCGATGATGGACTCGGCTACTTCCACCAAGACGATCGCCGAGCTGGGGCACACTGACATACACGTCCCGCACCCTTCGCACTCTTCTCTGTTGATAGTAATAGCCATGTCAACCCATATTATTCGCTCTGTGCCTACTCAAATGCAGGCTCAAGCTACCTGGAGCCTAAGGCTTCTCGGCGGCAGCGTTTATTCCAGCAATACGGCCGAATGTCAATGACATGCAAATCATCGTTCCGCAGAGATAGTAGCCCTCACCGAAGAGACCACCAGCTCCTTCGCCAGCCGCATATAGTCCTGGAACAACGTTAGCGTAGTGATCTACCGCTTGCGCCTTTTCGTTGATCTTCAACCCTCCTTTATATGAGGTGAAGCACTGCATCAGCTTAATCCCATAGAAGGGAGGCTTCTCTACCTTGAGGAGAGGTGAATTTGGGGGGTGTTGTAGCACTCTTTTGTTAAACTTCGTGTCGTATCCATGCGTGTCTATATCTTTATTGTATTCTCCTATCGCTTCTACCAGTGCTTTCGGCTCTATATGTAGTTGTTCAGCTAGCCCTTCAAGCGTCTCAGCTTCATACTCTTTGAATATGGACCAGTCTATCAGTTCTATGTTCTCCCTGATTGTACTGTCATAGATAGTGAAAACATGGTCGCCAGGTTGTGCGAATGAAGCTTCCCCTAAATAGGGGAATATCTGAAGGCATTCATTCACATAGCGCTGGCCCAGTGAATTCACGAATATGGCTCCGCATAGCGTATGGTGAAGCGTGATGGCTGCCGGGTTCTTCGTATTGGCATCCATTGGAATTGATGGCATAGCAGCAGTTCCGATGTGGCTGGTCGCCACTCCAATGGCCATACCCATTCTGATCCCTTCCCCGGTGTGTCCCCTCATTGTTGGTAGACATCTCTTGGCATAACTGAGCCCCTTGAACTCCGCCACCATCTTCGGGTTGTTGCCGAAGCCGCCTGAGGCTATAATCACCGCTTTCCTGGCTTTGAAATTCAGAGCTTTCTTGTCCTTTTCGGCCTTCACTCCTACAACTCTTTTCCTCGTGGGGTCCACAATCAGGCTCACCGCTTTATGGTTGAATAGGATTTTCACGGCCCGCTCAACGCTGCCCTGCTCAAGGAGTTCTAGGAGTTTTGGTCCACCACCGACGAAGTAATGGGATCTCTGTACAGTGTGCCCCGGGAGAAGCCATATGTCCAGAGGCTCGTAGCCCAGACCTGTGATCATCTCATAGGTCTCCAAGTGGTTGTCCACAAAGGCTCGCCACATTGGAGGCTCGCCCCGGCAGCCCTTTAGGCCGTCCTCATAGTATTTGTCCGGCGAGTCCTCGATGCCTCTCTCCCGTTGAAAGTCGCTTCCGGCGAAGTTGATGTTGCCAGCGCAGACTGAGAGACTTCCTCCGGGCTTTGGCATTTGTTCTAGGACTACAACTTCTGCTCCAGCATCGGCCGCCTCAATTGCAGCGGCTAATCCGGCTGTGCCCGCCCCGATTACTAGCACATCAGATTCCAGTTCCCATTCTTTTGGAACAGCAAGCTCATCCAGCATGTCTCACAACCTCCTTCTCTTTCTTCTTTGATACCGCATACAACTCGATTTCCGATCGAATTGTAGCGTATCTTCTTGAGGGATGTCAAACTCACCCCGAACTCGTCGGGACCATGGTTTACACCCTGGAGTCATCTCTTGGGTTGAAGATGTGGTACAATTCCTTATCAACCATAACCTCACTGAGTAGAGGTGAGCCCATGACTCCCAATGAATCATACTACGACCGTATCAGAGATTCCAAGAACAA
>CAYFTD010000385.1:0-1645 GCA_964345915.1 uncultured archaeon | reverse complement strand
CATGAAGAAAGGAGAATCCGCACTACAGTATGCCAACGATATGCTAAAGCTGGCAAAGAAGACAGAAAAGGAGGATTCAAAGAACTGGAAGGACTTCGATATGCCATTTGTCTATGAGGTGTTAGCAAAAGCGCATGCAGCTGAAGGCAATGGGAACGAGTGTCTGAAGTATAAGAGGATGTCACAGGACCTAATTTACAAACTGACAGATGAGCAGGACAATAGGATTTGCTAGGGCGAGCTGGACAAGATATCTTGTTAGGTGCTCCAACGGCTGCGCTTATCAGGAGATGCATCACATTCCGGAGGCGAGGAAGTACCGAAATGCGAGCATATCCATACGTTCAAACAAGCGTCTTCACTGATGAACGGTATTCCTTTGGAGGAAATCAACTAGCAACATTCTGGAACTCAGATGGAAACCTGGAGCTATCAGATGAGGAGATGCAGGGGATTACCCAAGAGTTCAATTTCTCTGAGACTACATTCATCGTGCCTACGAATAGGTCTGACTGTGCAGCGAAAGTCAGGATCTTCACTCCAGCCGAAGAGATACAGTTTGCTGGCCACCCAACACTAGGGACTGCGTTCGTGATGAAGCTCAAAGGGCTCATAGCTGACAAGAAGGAATATATGAATCTCGAGCTAGGAATAGGGCCTACTCCTGTAATGTACCTGTCAAATGACACGATTCTAATGGAACAGAACAAGCCGGAGTTCCTGTCGGTCTTGGATGATAGAGATGCCATCGCCCGAGCAGTCCATCTTGACACCACTGACATTTCAGAGAGAAGTCCGGCCCAATATGTTTCAACTGGATTCCCATTTCTCATTGTCCAAGTGGAAAGTCTTCGAGCCGTTCAAGAAGCAGTTCCCAATCCTCCCAAGATTGCAGAAGCTCTGTCAGGGAAAGCAAGCCAAGAAATCGTCATCTTCTCAAGAGAAACGGTGCATAAGGACTCCTCCGTACATGCGAGAATGTTTGCGCCCGCGTTCGGTGTGCTCGAAGACCCTGCGACTGGAAGTGCAGCAGGACCTCTTGGAGCATATGTCGAGAAATACAATGTGCTCGAGAGGCCAAAGATTGGGGAACCTGTAGTCATAGAACAGGGATTTGAGTTGAACAGACCGAGTAGGCTAGTTTCGACGGTCGTTGGTGGATCATCTTTCAGTGGAATGAACGTGTCGGGTCAAGTCAGACTCGTGGCCGAGGGAGAGTTCTACCTGTAGAAGAGAATCCTATCTTAATCATGATTATGGGCCCAGTACTTATCTACAGCAATGTCATCGAGGTACCCCGCACAAATGCAAAAGAGGGAAATCCTTGGCAAAGCCAGATCTCGTACAGAAAGAACGTAACACCGACTCTCTGCAGCAGTTCTTTGCGGAACATCTGCAAAAGATATCCTCACAAGGGCTCCTAGGCGTTGCTGAGTTCCGAAAAGTGTACGAAGACCTCATGCCAGTTCAAAAGGATAGACTCAGGCGCATTGCAGGTCCTAGATTCGAGTCACTCCTTCAATCAGGGTCTGTGATCTCGATTGGTATTGCCTACCGTGCAAGTATCATTGATTGTATCAACGTAGCAGACGGCAGAAAGGTTGACTATGAGAAATGGAACATATACGCAGATGAGTATCACCGA
>CAYFTD010000384.1:0-3625 GCA_964345915.1 uncultured archaeon | reverse complement strand
TTCAAGCTGTTTGCGCTATCATACTGATCTTCATCTTGTTCATCCTGATTCTAACCTTTACTGGAGTGATCCTGTTCTTCTAGGATCACCGTGCATTGGATGCATGCTTCGAAGCGGCCGGCTGCTATCGGTCGCTTCAGCTGTCTTCTACATCCGCATAGCTTATAACCTGCGAACCGAGCGAGTACCGAGGACATCATTCACGGAGTATCGGATTCTGTGACGGAACCAGAGGATGACCAACAAACAGATCGCCAGGAAGTGACACTCCCTGACGATGAACGTGGGTTTATCGAACGAACAATGAGGGCACTAGAGCTTACTCAGGGTGTTGAGATTGCTCGTCGCTACTTGGCCATGAATGCTTTTGACGGCGCACTGACGATGTTAGGTCTAATACTCGGAGGGCTGATTACTGTTGACCCCGCGCAGCCCGAGATAGTGTTCAATGCACTCTTGCTTGCGGCCGTGGGTACAAGCATCGCAATGGCAGTCTCAGGCTTTAGTGGGTCGTACCTAGCAGAAAGCGCTGAACGTGACCGAGAGGTAGAAGAAATGGGGCGGGCCATGCTCGCTGACTTGAGCGAATCCATGTACGCAAAGGCCACAAGGACAACATCAGTCGTCGTGGCCATCGTGGATGGTCTTGCACCTGCCGGGGCCGCCGTGGTGATCATTATCCCATTGATGCTTGTTCCTGTTGGTTTGATAGACGTCTATACTGCATTCTATACAGCTATCCTTGTCTGTATGGCTCTATTGTTCCTCTTGGGATTGTTTCTCGGGAGAGTTTCCAAGAAGAGCATGTGGAGATATGGAGCAAAGACATTGCTCGCTGGCATTGTGACTGCGATTCTGATGTACATCATCTCGTTTCTCACCGGAGCCGGGGCGTAGAACATGCTCGACATACTGCCAAGGACCCGATTGGCCAACCTGCCTACTCCACTCCAACGGATGACGAATCTCGGAAACTCTCTTGAATTGAGAGAGCTATGGATAAAGAGAGACGACCTGACGGGCCTCTCGTTTGGAGGAAACAAGACTCGGAAGCTTGAGTATGTAGTTGGTGACGCTAAAGACAAGGGAGCAGACACCCTCGTCACAGTTGGTGCCGTGCAAAGCAATCATTGCAGACAGACTGCGGCCGTGGCCGCGCGTGAGGGCCTAAGATGCATTCTGCTATTGGCAGGAGAGGAGCCTCAGGACTATACTGGCAACCTTCTTCTCAACAGGCTCTTTGGTGCGGAGGTCAAATTCTTTCCAGATGACACCTTGATGGACCTAAATGACCGTTTGAGCTCAGTCATGGAAACCTTGCAAGAGCTTGGACTTCAGCCATACGGAATCCCTGCAGGTGCCTTCATGCCTGTGGGAAGCCTTGGATATATCAATGCCATGGTGGAACTCAAGTCACAGTGTGAGACCACTGGATTCACTCCTAAGAAGGTAATTGTAGCAATTGGCACTGGTGGTACTCTCGCGGGAATGTTGATAGGAGCAAAACTCGCAGAGCTGGACGTTGATGTTGTGGGTGTAACAGTTCTTCGCGATGCCCAAACAACTGAGGAGAGGGTTCGTGAGATGGTTTTTCGGACCTTACATGATTATCCCGCTCTGTTGGACTCGTTCGAGCCAGACGTTATTGTGGATGATCGGTTTGTAGGCGCGGGGTACGGAAAACTCGACGACGGAGTACGTAGCGCAATTCAGATGTTCGCCAAGATGGAAGGTATGGTGTTGGACCCGGTTTACACAGGTAAGGCAGGAGTAGCACTGCTTCGGATGGCACTGGCTGGCGAGCTCTCATCGGACACACCGACTCTGTTCTGGCACACTGGGGGACAACCAACCACGTTTGTCACTGGAGACGTACTCTTGGAGAGCTAGAGAGACCCCAATCTTTTTGTGACACGCTTCAGGGATACACTGTTGCTGGCGCTCCGTGCATGCTCACAGTCGATGTGCTTTAAAGTGGCACTCAACCACGAAATAGAGATGTGGGGGCAAGTAGATGCAGAAAAGAGCAAGAGAATTCTCAGACAAGTTCGAAGAACGGCTGAAAGCCGCCAAGAAAGAGAAAGTCAGAATCGTTGTCAAAGAGCAGTACAAGGAGGCATTTGACATCCTTGAGGACTGTGAGAATTCGGGACTGATCCCTGGCCTGATCGGACCTCCAGGAGTTGGGAAGACACTTCTGCTCCGAGCGTATGCCGAGAAGAGTGGTCGAGACTTCGAGTGGCTGACTGGGGATGAGGGCGTTCGACCAGCACATTTGATTGGCTCCTTCAACCCTAGTCTGGTCCTCAGCAAAGGCTTCACACTTGAGTCATTTGACCCGGGCCCACTTCTGAAGTCGATGATTCTGGGCGGGGTATTTGGCCTGAATGAAGCCAACCGACTTGCTGAGTACGTTCAGAACAGCCTTTTGGAGCCTTTTGAGGAATGGAGTGCAACCGTTCCAAGACTGGGTAGAATAAAAGCAAGTGATGACTTCTTTCCAGTTTTGACTCTCAATCCAGCTGAGATGAGTGGAGCCCACCGGCTTAGCGAGGCCCTGAGAGACCGCATACGAGTTTGGATTAGACTTGGTTACCCCAGGAAGGCCACAGAGATTGAGATTGTGAAGGTAAACTGTCCGGAATACAGGCTCTCTGATAAGACTCTAGAGAGCATCTACAGTCTGGTTTCAGCGACAAGAGTGAGCACCGATATTGAGATTCCTGCCTCCATCAGAGCTGGGATTTCTATCGCAAGATTGTCCTCAGAGATCACAAAACGCGAAGGTGAGAAGAACGTCACTCACGAAATACTCTCCAAGGCCGCAACGTATGTCCTCACAGGTGCACTAAGGTTCAGGCCCGGTATTGACCCCGAGCCTGCTGTCAACGCCCTGGTAAGACGGGCGCTTGGCTCTGGCGGGAGTTAGTTTTAGATGGCTGCTCCAAGGATTAGTCCACAGCCAAGCAACACAGTCCACTTCGCACATGAATTTGTGAAGAGAATGAGGGCGGCAACCGAGATACGAGTCAAACCAAGTGTTCGACAGACCCAAGCTGTCGCTCAACTTCTATCAGCCCGCTTCTTCAGAAATGGCCATCTTACCCTGGACGACTTTGTCGATGCCGCAGTTAGAACTACATATCCTAGTGATCAGGAGCTCGCAAGGATAATCGCCGAGGACATAGTGCTTGGAAGGGAGAAGAAAAGGGAAGTCAAGAAGGAGCAGACACTTCCTTCGAAAGCCGCTAAACGTGAAACTGATGCCCTTCAAGCCGTAATGGACCAGATTCGTCGTGAGCAAGAATTGGCAAGCAAGATTGACAAGGAAAAGGTGCAGGCAGGTTACGAGTACCTTCAGAGGCTTCGAGCGCGAAAGGACAAGAAACTCTATGATTCAACCACCGACTACCTGACAGATGGAGATATCGTTCTTCGAGGACTCACGAATAACAGAGAGTTGAAGCGAGAGGCCTCGTCAGAGTTGTTGGAGGACATGGGAAGCCTATCCTCTCGTGACATCCGGAATGCTCGGACACTGGGGGTTCTTGACCATATCAGTGGTTCTCCAAATGCAGCAGAGAGTCTTGCCGCGCGCGGACTACGAGGCGACGAGGGAATCGAG
>CAYFTD010000383.1:0-2302 GCA_964345915.1 uncultured archaeon | reverse complement strand
GTCGGAGAGCTCGAGAACATCACGGACTACCTACGGGATCTTGCAGAGGTAATTGAAGGGCTTTGAGGTGTTCGGACGATGGCTGCTGAGCAGTATCTCATTGCGGGGATACTTATCATAGGGGCAGGTCTGGCGAAGATTGCAGAAAGGCAGAGATTTCCATACCCAATCCCGCTGATTGTCGCAGGAATGGTGCTCGGCCAGACTCTTCCCCATGAAGGAGTTCTAGAAACCATTCCCCTTGAGTTCCTTGCTCAGCTTACGCTTGCCACCGTCCTCTTCTATGCGGGACTCACAATGAATCTCAAAGAACTTCGTCTCTCACTGCGCGTAGTTGGTGCTCTTGCTTCGGTTGGCGTTCTTGCAACATCACTGATAGCTGGATTGACGATTGGACTCCTGCTTCCAGTATTGGAGATGACGACGGCATATCTAATTGGTGCTATTCTATCTCCTACTGACCCCGCAGCTCTCTTCTCTGTGCTCGAATCAGGGGGGGTAAGAGTAAAACGCAAAGTCTACTCGATACTCGAAGGAGAAGCGGTGTTCAATGATGCGACATCCGTCATTCTGGTAATAACGGTATTCACGCCCCTCTTAGTGCCGGCTCTATCTGTGCCTCTTCCCATTGCCGCGGTTGAGTTTGCTCTGAGCTTGGGATTGGGAGTCCTCATAGGATTTGCAGTCGCTCACACAATAGGGACGGTGATTCTCAGAGGCAATGACCCCACAAATACCTCCATTCTGACTGCAACAACTCCGATACTCGCATACGGGCTGGGTGAAGCCCTCGGATATTTCGGCCTGCATCCGGGGGCAATAGCTGCCATCTTCTCTGGCATCTTCATGGCAAACGCACGAAGGATTGGTCTCGAGGTACTACCACAGCGCTCGATGAGAGATACGACAAAGATCGTGTCCTTCGCGTTCGAGATAGTGATCTTCATCATGTTGGGCTATACTGTGAATATCCCGTTTGTATTGGGAACCTACCCTGGCACCCAAATTGGCATACTGCCGCTAGGCCTAGTCATAGCTATGCTAGTCATCTTTGTTGCACGTCCAGCAGCAGTCTTCTTGATCACGGCTCCAGATAGAGACCTGTCAAACCAAGAGCGATTCTTCGTAAGTTGGGCAGGTGTGAAAGGAGTTGCAAGTGCAGCACTTGCGGCGATATCAGTATCCATCATTACCGAGTATGTGGGTGCTTCAGTCCTCACGGACACTGTGACATCCATAGTGTTCATAGTTCTCATGGTGAGTCTAGTTGTCCAAGGGCTAACGGCACCCTACTTCGCGCAAAGACTTGGCCTCGAAGAAGAGATTGACGTACTAGAAGAGATCTCTGTACATCGCGACGCAACCAGACACGCCCTACTCAAGCTTGTTGATGAATATACAGAAGGAAAGGTTGAAGCTCCCCTCTACCAACGATTGAAGGCTGAACTTGAGGAAGAGATCTTCAGCCTGGAGGACGAGTTACGCAGAGAGGCTGCGGAGAAGAGGGCTAGGCTACTCGAGCTCCAGGTCCGAGAGAGCATCTACATGAACAAGCTCGACTACCTGAGGAATTTGTTCGAACAGGGCAAGCTAAAGGAAGTGTCCTACTACGATGAGATATCAGAGATTGAGCGCGAACTCGACGAACTAGAGAGTCTGAAGAGACATCAGAGACACGGTACCTGAAAGTTGATTCCAGCAGCGCTCTCTAGAAAGTAACCTTCCTGTAAAGGTCCGGAATCTGGATTCCGGTCTTCCCCATGAATATGTCACGTAGCAAATCGAAGTGTTCGTCAAGGTCTTTCATTAGCTTCTCGAGGGCATGGGGCTCGATGTTGGGTTCAACACTCCACATGGTTAGGTAATTGCTGATTACCCCTATCTCTACAGCACCTTCTTCTAGGTCTCTGAATATAGTGATCTTGACGAGGAACTCATTTTCAAACATGCCGAGAATATCCTGAATGCTTAGGACGATTAGATCTAAGAAGCCGACAAGATCGTCAAGCTTCTTGTCATCCGGACTATCGCTTCTGAGGGTCTCAGTTATTGTCTGAAGAGACGATGTCCTGTGCCTGAGAGTTTCAAACATCTTCATGAGCTTGGTGAACTCTTTGATAGAGGCCTCTAGTGCGGGTACAAGCTTGTCGAATAGATTTACAAGCAGCTTGCCTCGAGCATTCTCGCGTATGTTCTGTAGTCCTTCGAGCTTCCCGAGAGGTCCGTCAAGATGCTCAATCTGAACAAGAGTGTTCGTGACTGCTTGGACCGACTTGACCGAATTGCGCTGAATCTTTGACCA
>CAYFTD010000382.1:0-2208 GCA_964345915.1 uncultured archaeon | reverse complement strand
TTATTCAGAATTGCAGGGAATCAGCGGAGAAGACATGGGACTGGGAGAAAAGAGCTGACGTTCACAAAGAACTCTACACATACTTGGTTGACGGGCGTGTCGACGACGTGATGAGAGACTTAGGTGAACGTTTGCTGCCAACAACCAGCATTTTATGACTATTGTCGAATCTAACCAGAGCAATGTCAGACTAATGTATATTTGGCACCGTGGCAGACTTTTAGTATTGAAGATCTAATCATGCGGCTAGATCGGCATGAGAATCTGCATGTTGACATGGGAGTTTCCTCCCAGAATTGTCGGTGGAATCGCACGTCACTGCCTCGGGTTGGCAAAGGCGCTGGCGAAGGAAAATCACGATGTGCATGTAGTGACCTTGGACTTTCCAGGGGCCCCCTCTTTCGAGGATGTAGAAGGCGCAAAAGTTCATCGTGTAGGAATCGAGTTAGGTCACCCAAACTTCATAACATGGACTTTCATATTCAACCATTTCATGGAAAAGAAAGTCGCTGAAATAAGCAAGAATGTAGAATTTGACATCATTCACATCCATGATTGGTTAACCGCACCGGCAGGCATCTCCTCTAGGCATTATCTAAATAAGCCTCTAGTATCGACTGTTCACAGCACTGAAAACGGTCGAACTCAAGGTCTCCACAGCCGAGACTCTCATCTGATCGATGGCTTAGAATGGTGGATGACCTACGAAGCGAAGAAAGTAATCATATGCAGCAGCTCTATGAAGAGCGAACTTGAGCACCATTTCCGCGTGCCCTCCGACAAGATTGCTGTGATCCCAAATGCAATCGACATATCTAGATACACAAGGCGCATAGATCAGGACTCCGTTAGGAGGCGTTACGGCATCGGACCTTATGACAAAATGGTTCTCTTTGTTGGCAGACTCGTCCCACAGAAGGGTGTGGAATACCTTGTCAAGGCCGCCCCCCACATAGTCCAGCAACATAGCGAGGTTAGGATCTTGATAACTGGTGACGGCTGGTCCAAGAATTATCTGGAGAATCTCGCCCGATCAACTGGGCACTCTGATAGGATACGATTTCTGGGGTTTGTATCCGATTCACAACTCGTTGAGCTGACTATGAGTGCCGATGCTTTAGTGATTCCCTCGGTTTATGAGCCCTTCGGTATAGTTGCCTTGGAAGGAATGGCCGCAGGTGTACCAGTTGTTGCAGCGAACGTAGGCGGTCTGAGCGAAATAGTTGACCGTGATCAAACCGGAGTATCCGTTTACACGAAAAACCCAGAATCTATTGCTTGGGGCGTGAATAAGGTTCTATCAGATCCTGGGTACTCAAAGTGGCTGATCCAAAACGCTAAAAAGAAGGTTGAAGAAGTATACAGTTGGCAGGCTGTTGCCAAGAGAACGGTTGAAGTGTACGAAGAAGCTTGTACAGGGTGACATGGTGTGAGTTTCAGCGGCCAGTCAATACCAGATGAGATCTATTTCTTGTGTATGCTACATAATATCGGCGCGACGAATTCTGGGAAATCTCTGACCTTTGAGGACATTTCCAGATGGACAGCTATGGAGCCTGAAAAGATAAGGGACAACCTGCATAAGCTAATCGAAGCCGACTATGTACATGTCAACCTGACTAGTGGTGTCGAGAAGTATCACACAACCATAAACGGGATCAGAAAGGTACTCAGCATGTACAGCTGAATGTTGAGGGTTCACGCCAATTCTTCCTCCTGTTTCCTTGATGCTTCTCTCAAACTTCTCGCTCCTTCTTCAGGAGAAACCGCATTTATGAACATGCCAGTACTTTTCTCGAAACCAGCCCATATCGCTAGGCGCGGGTAGACTTCAAGGTGCCAGTGGTATCGTCTGTCGGAAACCATGTGAAACCCAAAGTTGTACGGTGGATCTTCCAAAAGCCTGTTCAACCCGCCGAAACAGACCCTAAAGGCGTCAGCGAGACTATTAGCCTCGCTGGGGTTCATATCTAAGATGGTTGATTGATGCCTCTTTGGGAAGATCCAGAACTCGAATGGATGAACGCTTGCCCACGGAGCAAATGCAACGAAGTTCTGGCTCTCCCATATTGAACGTGGACCGTCCGTCTCTTTGTTAACGATATCACAGAACACACACTCTTCACGCTCATTCCAGAAGTTCGTGTTCTCTTTCATCTCCTCCTTTACAATCATGGGAATCTGGGGCGTGGCTATGATCTGGGTGTG
>CAYFTD010000381.1:0-1567 GCA_964345915.1 uncultured archaeon | reverse complement strand
CAAGGAGAATGTCGAGCTCTGATGGTTCGACTGATACCGCCACAGTCACAACGGCAGACTCGCAGTTCTCCCTCGACAACTCGATAGTCACAATGGTTGACCCTTCCGCTCTGCCTGAGCGAATGGTGACTTCGTACAGCCCGGGCCGCGACGGATTTGATTGGTTTGATAGGACTACAACGTAGCGGGAGTTCCAGCTTGTGGCATTTATCCAGCCCTGGGAAATCCCTTCCCTATTATGTGCAGGCCAATTGTCGTAATAGAATACCAAGACAGTCACGGTCTGGCCATAACTAAGATATAGCGGATGAGTGCTTTCGATCTCCAGTGCCGTGGGAAGATTGATGATGGTGAACTGAAGCTTGACGGTAGCCTTGCTTCGGTTATCGAGGTGAAGGCTAAGGCTCACTTCATAGGGTTCCGTGTCTACCGCCCACCTTGTCGTGTCAATAGGTAGACTGTAGTTGCCATTCAGCAACTCTGTGATTGTGATGATGTCCACACCATCAATGGACAAATGTAGAACGACAGCTGATGATTCAGTGGCTCCAGAGAGACCCTGATTGTTCCACGTGTCATTATAGAAGAGTGTAATTGAAAGAGTGTCACCATATGGGATTTGGAGGTCAAGGACATTGCCATCTACTTGGTTTACTTCAGGGGCATATGTCGCGATGGCTGTTGGAACCTCTAGTACGTTCAGAGTCAGGACACCAGTTCCTCCCTCGAAGTTGTCCTTGTAGAATCTTACAGACATCGGATGCAAGCCGGGAGAAACCAATGACGTGTTTATGAAGACGGAGTAAATCCCTGAGCCTACGTAGAAGTACAGAGTTTCTTCGCCTTCCCAGAGTACCTGTACATTACCGTAGTCAACTGACCTATTGCGCAGCAAGTCCCAATATGTGAAATTCACCCACCCTGTCCAACCCCAGACCTTTGGAGCAAGATAGGGCGATTTGACCTCAGTCGGAACTCGGCGAACGGTAAGAGTGGTCATGTTGGACGAAGGTGCAAGACTGACTTCTTCGGGTGTTGCCGTGATTCTCATCGTGTGCGTTGTCGCGTTAAACTCCGATGTATCAAATTGATAGTAGAAGTAGCCCGGTCCACCAATTGCCGTACCATCCAAGAAACTGCCCTTTTCCCCAGTAACAGCCAATACCCATTCCACTGTGCAGTTTGAGATTCCAGTCGAGTATGGAAACGATGCATTGAGCGATGGTGCAAGCACGTAGACACCAATCATGATAGAGTCTGACCAGTTGAACTCCTGTGTGTTGTAAGTTGATGTCAGCGCGTCTAGCCACACACTAGTCGGAATCTGCTTGATTGCCGCGCTTATTGAAGTGACTTGAGCCACGTAATTGGTTGTGTCAGCCCTGACCACCACTCCGTAGTCGCCCACTAGAGAGTCACTGGTATCGATGAGTCCAGTGTAATATCCGGCTACTCCGGAAGCTGTCAGAAAGGTGTCTTGAGACCACACTGTGGCGATAATGGTGGCACCAACTAGCGGTACATCATAATACTGGTCATGTACGTAGACTGTGACGTTTATGGGCGT
>CAYFTD010000380.1:0-1892 GCA_964345915.1 uncultured archaeon | reverse complement strand
TTCTAGTTCCCGGGTTTGGTCTCCTGACTCAAATGACCTGAGTCTGGCCCTGAGATCATAAACTTCTAGTATCTCTTCACGACTCTTCTCAATATCCGTTTCCAGCTGGCCAACCTGGGTCTTGAGATCGCCAATCTCTATTTCCTTCTTTGCCACAAGCTCTCTCTGTTCCCCAGCCTTGGATTCAGCCTCATCGGCTCTACGTTCGGCATCGTTGACCTTCTCTGTCAGAAGATCTCTGGCGGCTTCGAGCGACTTCACATTCTGTCGAAGCTCGGCGAGTACAGTCTTGTCGACTTGTGGTGCCGCCTTTAGACTGGTGACTGTTTCCTCGAGACCCTCTTCTCTCGTCTTGGCTTGTTTTAGGTCTTCTTGAAGCTCAGCAACTCGCTCTTCGCGGTTCTGTAACTTCTCCTGAGCCAGCTTGAAATCACGGCTCAGCTCTTCGGTCTGCCTCTCCAGTTCTTTGACTTTCTTTGTGACTTCCTCAGGTGTTGCTTCCTTCGGCTTCATGAGCAACTCTCTAGCGAGAAATTCCACTTCTGTCGTTGCTCGCTGAGTGAAGTCGTCAACAGTCGTCTTCAACGTCGTTAGTTCTTCATACGTCGTCTTCATCGCCATTTTCAGCCCTTCAGTTATGTCCCGAATCTTCTCCATGACTGGGGCTGACATTCCGGTGGTGAGAGTATCTTCTACCTTCTCGAATTCATCGTTGACAATAGATCTCACTTGGCTATCCACATACTCAGCTTGAAGGTTTGTTCTAGCACCCCTCCTGCTTTTGTCAACAATCGTAGTCCTCATATTAACGAGGTTGCCCTTCAACCCGACCAGGAAGGATAACACGACCGGCACGAGATCGCGTTCTACCCTGTCCACAGTGTTCTCCGCTGTGCTCATATTCCTCTCCAACAAAACTAGACTGTCCCTGAGCCGTTCGGCACTCCGTTCAATCTCCATCCGTCGTCGAACCTGTTCTGCCGATTCAACCATGAACACATCGGTCGTCAGTCTGCCTGAGTCGATGAGCTCCTGCTTGAGCTCATCGTCAACACCTAGTTCCTCCAAGAGCTCATCCACAACACGTGCTCGGTCAGTTCCGGACGGCTCTTTGTCTGGTTCTTTGCTCATACTAGAACCTCATTTACCTCGTGCCCGCGCGAGCATTGGGTCAGGAGTAGCAGACAACACATAAATCTATTCGCCCGTCAAACGATATGCTACACTTGGTTTGAGGTCGGGAATTGAGACTGAGGATTGAGATGCAGGCGGATGTTCTAAACAAGAGCCCGTCGCGAATCCGTAATGGGAGAATGACCTGGCATCTCTTTACAGACATGGAGAATCAGTTCGTTGAAACGATTGATGTATTTCCTCCCGCAAGAGTGATGGAGAAGGCTGAACACAACATGGTGGCGGTTCTCAAGGTGCCCGAGATAAACCCTGGTGAGAGCTTCTCTTCAACAGTCATGCTCCGAATCGATACTACGACACGTGACTGGCTATTGGAGAGACAGGCTATTTCAGAATCGGTCATGACGAAGAATCGTGGTATGTATACTTCGATGCAGAAGTACTGGGAAATGGAGGACCCAGTTATTCAGGAGCTTTCTCAGAGCATTGCTGAGAAGTGTGATGGAGACCTCACATACTCGAAACTAGCCTATCAGATTGTCAGAGAGGAACTGAAGCTGAAGAACCACTTGGATGAGAGACGCGGCGCTGTCAAGGCCGCCATCGAGAAGGAAGGTGACTGCGATGAACACGCAGATCTCTTTATCGCCTTGACACGCGCGGTCAGAATCCCTTCACGTAGAATCATTGGTCATTATTTCAAGGGTGCACATGAACCAGAACCACATGCATGGTGTGAAGTCTTTCTTGAGGAGAAA
>CAYFTD010000379.1:0-4583 GCA_964345915.1 uncultured archaeon | reverse complement strand
CACCTCACGGGAGAGATGCCGCGAAACCACACCTATCAGATGATTTTGCTAGTAGTGTTTCTCATAGTCTGGATTCTCGACTCATTTCTCCTGCGCTTCACGACTATTCTCTGGGACTTGATTCCAATCTGGATTCCCATTCTGCTTGCCATTGGAATCTTCGCTGCAGCAGTCTATCTCCTCAGCACATCTCAGAAGACCATCTTTGGATCTCATGAGACCGGAGTTGCCACTGAAGGTGTATACTCTCGCGTGCGTCATCCTATGTACTTGGGAATGGTCTTGATCTACCTCGCACTGGGGACTGTAACGCTTTCGCTTGCCGCCCTTACCGTCTGGCTTCTCAGCTTCGTTGCCTATGATGTCATGGCCAGCTACGAGGAGAAGTTACTCAAGGAGAGGTTTGGTGAGGAGTACACAGAGTATCAGAGAGAAGTACGAAAGTGGCTCCCAGTCTAGTGGAATGACCAATCCAAGACTACAACCATTTTCAACTACAAGAACTTCCTTGGAGAAGAATAGACTGATTAGAGGCTTCACCGGATAGGACCTTGGACGATGCTTCATCTCAAGGGAGCATGCCGATTTCATCATCAAAGGTGACGGAACATGTCCGAAGACCCTGCGACTCTGGATCGGAGCTATATCGGAAGAGAGTACAGCAGCAGCCCCAAGCTGGTTGAAACAGAGAGTATCGTGAAGTATGCTCTGGCTACTAATGAGAAGAATCCACTCTACACTGACACAGAATCCCCGGAAGGAGTTTTTCCACCCCCTCTCTATCCAGTTGTGTTCCTGCCCGAACTGCTTAGTCAACTCGTAGATGACGCTGAAGGGATGGGACTCGATATGCTGAGAGTTGTGCATGCAGAACACGAGATGGAGTGGCGACACATAGTCAGGCCGGGAGATAAGATTCTCTCTAAGGCCAAGATTGTCAGCATGGAACGGCGGGGAATCAATGACATCTTGGACCTACAGATACAGTGTACACGTGAAGGAAATGCTGTCGTTGAGATGCAATATCGGCTGATGGTCAGAGGCAAGAAGAAACAAGGTGAGAAGAAACCTAGACAGCCACCAGTGACAACAGAACAGGGAAAGAAACTCGCTGAAGGGACTGTCATGGTCACTGATGATCAGGGTGTGAGATATGCAGAGGCGTCAGGTGACCATAATCCAATCCATATCAGTGATGAGATTGCTAGAAGCGTCGGACTACCCCGGGCTATCCTCCACGGTCTATGTACGATGGCTCTTGCATCGCAAACGATTGTGGAAGAACTCCTGGGTGGAGATCCAAGACGGCTGAAGAGGATGAAGGTTCGCTTCTCAAGGCCAGTACTCATGGGTCAGACTGTGACGACTGAGGTCTATGATGCTGGAACCAAAGAAAAAGGCATTACTGTCGTTCAGTTCGAAACGAGAGATGCAAACGGAGTTCCAGTACTCACCCGAGGAGTAGCTGAATTCATGGAGTAGCCTGAGATTCAAGAAGATTGGGTCTATCCGGTCCGGCCGCAGACAGTAGGCTCTGCCGTAAGACAAAAAGGAATCCAAGCCATTCACTGGAACGGACAAATCGAGAATCGCAATCTGGAGTGGTGAGTTAACATGAGCTGCCGCCAATGTGAGGGAATTGAAACCAAATTTGATTGGAAGAACGCTGCAAAAGAGCTGGAAAACTACCGTAAAAAGGGGCCAGACGAAACAACTCGCATTCTGATTGACGCACTGAGGGCTGAAGGTGTTGACGGAATGACTCTACTGGATGTTGGAGGTGGAGTAGGCGCCATTCAGCACGAATTGCTTCAGGCTGGTGTGAGTAGTTGCATCAACGCGGAAGCATCGACGGCATATATTGAAGCTGCGAAAGAAGAAGCGAATCGTCAGAACCATGCCGACCGCATAAGTCACATACATGGCAACTTTGTAGACAAGGCGGCAGACATTCCAGGAAGCGATATTGTCACTCTGGACCGAGTGATTTGTTGCTACCATGACGTTGACGCACTAGTTAGAACGTCATCAGGGCTTGCCAGAAAACTGTACGGTGTTGTGTATCCACGAGGTACTTGGCTGGCAAAGATTGTTACTGCCCTCGAGAATCTCTACTTCCGTGTTCAACGCATTTCATTTCGGACCTTTGTGCATCCTCCGGAGGTTGTCGAGTCAATTCTTCGTGATCAGGGCTTTGAGCGGCGGTTCTATCATGAGAAGGGAACATGGCAGGTTGTTGTATTTGGACGTACTCACCGATAGAACGGGCTTTCCTCTGAGGGTTTCGGGAAGAGGCGGGATGTCAATGGCGACTAGTTCCCTTCCTTCTAATCTTCGCTTCCTCATCTAAGAGTGATCGCGGCGGAGGTAAGATACATTTTTTAACTAAACTTGAGTGCTTTGTAAGGAATCGCAACTAGCTAGATGCTTCATCAGAAGTGAAGTATGCAGCATCTAGATGTTGAAGCACATATGTTCAAGAATACGCATCTGGGAGGTCGAAAGAATGGAAGTGAATAGAGTCAATCTAGAAAACTTTGATCGCACTGTCGAAAGAGCTGAGAAAGACCCCGAAGCAGCTCTCAAGGCTTTGAAAGTCGAGGGTAGGTGGAGATTGGGAGAGAAAGGGCCTCAGTTCGAGTCGGAGCTCAGATATGAGAATGGAAGGGTAGTTCTCTACGCTGATGAGCCTTCCTTCCTGGGAGGAGGTGGGATGTCTGTGAACCCGATACAGTATTGCCTTTTCGGCATTGCATCCTGCTTCGCTGCAACGTTTGCGAAATGGGCTGCCAAAGAGGGCGTTGTACTGGAGGAACTCACGATCAAAGTCGAGGCCGATTTGGACATGTCAATTAGCTTCGGTCTGTCTGAGAATCCAATTCTCAGTAAGATGACTCTAGACCTATCTGCAAAGACTGAGGCAAGTGATGAGGAAGTCGAAAAGATACATCAAATCACATTGAAAAGATGTCCGGCCTACTATTGTCTTACTGAGCCGGTGACACCTGAGATTACCGTATCCAAGGAGTGATTCGTTGCGCCTGTCAAAGACTGATAGGGCGGACTCCTGGCCGTCTGCTTCTGAGTCCTCCCTACCCTATTTCGTTGGCAACTGTCCACCATTGCATGAACGTGTTGGCAAGGAATCTCACATAGCCCTGGTCAGATACAATCATCATCGTGTCAAGTGTCAGACCAGGCGAAGAGAAGGTGATCAGCTTATCATCTATGATTGCAAATGAGAATTCAATGGCCTGTGAGCTCCTTGATTGAAAATGAGTTCTGATGGGCCGGTCCGAAAGAAATCGGATGTCGACACCCAGAGCGAGAAGTTCCTCGAGTTCGCTCGCCAGTGCAAACCAATCAACAACTCCGCCAGCAGTGCGCTTGCATACCCAGACTCTCTCTTTTGTATCTTGGAGAAGATCTCGAATAGCTGTGACTACTTTGTCAAGCTGAACAATTCTTGTTTCTGATTCCTTGGAGATTCTGGTATTGGAAGTCCTCAAAGCTGTGAGAATTCCTCCAAGACTCTTAGCCTCAGCAATCCGTTGATCAAGCTCTTCAGTTAGGATTTGCGTTCTATGGGCTAGGCTCTCCATTGGTGGCAAGACACTGAATCGAAGCGGCTCCGAGTCTGTCTGAGCTATCAACTTCTTGTTCTCAAGTCGTCTTAGGTTGTCGTAAATTCTTGTACGATGGACTCCTACTGCCTCACTAACCTCGCGTGCCGTGAATGATTCTCCTTTGAGCATCGCCTCGTAGATTCGTGCATCGTTTACCGTGAGGCCGAACACTCTGATTAGCTGCCGGATTAAGTCAGCTTGATGGTCGCTCTGTATCGTTGAAGGGGTTTCACGACGTGGTTGTCGCTTCATTGGTGTAGCACCGTGTTGCGACACACACATGATTACATCTTATTAAGCTCTGAGTTGCGGACGGACCCAGGTGCGTAGATAGATGCAGACCATAATGTCCGTCTTTCCACTGATAACAACAGCGGTTTCAGCTCTGTTCGCAATCCTATTACTGAATCAGTGGCAACGTAGAAAGAGAATCTACCAATTGGTCTGGTTCATATCGCTAGTCATGTTCACAGTAACAGCCGGATCAGAAACATTGTCTGAGTTTGCTGGGTGGAGTGTTGAGATATACCGTGTCTATTTGGTCCTCTCAGCATCTCAGGTGGCCGTGATGGGTGCCGGGGCACTGTACTTGGTTCTGCAAAAGAATGTCTTCTCCACGAGAGGACTCCTTGCCATCGATGCGATAATCCTCGGAACAATTGGATTCTTCTCTTGGACGATGACACTTAGCACAATCACCGACTACTCGGCTATGCTGTTTGGAGCTATGGAATATCCCATTGCTGGCATTGGCACCTACTCGGTACTGATTATCGCGGCATTCCTTTTTGGAAGAAACAGGACAGAGAAGGACAGGAGGATACTCCATGGACACATCTATCTGGTGTTTGCCGTGATCATGACACTATGGATGGGGTCCTACGCAGCTGTTGCAGAGGTCAATACTGACAATTTCGTGTCAGGGATTGCTGTTGCGGGACATGCAATGGCTCAGCA
>CAYFTD010000378.1:0-3358 GCA_964345915.1 uncultured archaeon | reverse complement strand
TGTCCCATTTGACTCCTAGCTTGAGTCTCAGTCAGATCAAGAAAAGCCGTGACGAGCAGGTTGAATTCTGTGCCCAACAGGCCGAATAGGTCCTGCGGACTCGTCGGGATCTGAAGTGCGGAGATGCCTCCGCCTCCTCCACCACCGAAGAAGTCGACACCTATCAACTCGAAGAGATATTCCAACATCTCTCCATAGGTCGCCACCAATACCATTGCTATGCAGCCATCATACATTGGATCGTCTAACGCCAGACTCTCAGACGGGATTCCCAGCTGACCGTAGACTACTTGGGGGGCGCCTTCCTCGTCTATGTTTGCAAAGACGAGTTCTGCACCGTCCTCAATCAGACTTTGAAAGAACGCCATTGGGTCGTCAAATGTCTGAGCAGGACTGTAGTTGCCGCTGAAGACTGTTGCAGCCACAGCAGGGGACACCAGTAGAAATGCCATCAGTGTTAGCATAAACGCGTGCTTGTAGACGTGCTTCATTTTCTATCACTCCTTTGGGCGAATTGTTGCCCCAACCATTCCGGCGACGATAGCTGAAATCACTGGAATGAAAACCCAGACCAATAGTGGAACAACCATCGCGAATAGGTTGGGCATGCCACCTCCACTAAATCCAGCAATCAGCGGTAGAATCCCACCGATTACGTCCTGGATGATTGGAATACTAAGTATGTCAATTATCGAAGAACCAGGAGGAAGAGGTGGAAAAGTACCCAGACTCACACCTCCAAAGAAGAGCTGAACCACCATGAAGAAGGCAAGTCCGAGGCAGAAGAGCCAAATGAAGAGCCCGACAACGAACGCACCTTTCTTCGTTCCCGCCATGACACCGCCTAGAAAGCCGGCGGCGATCCAAAGCACGAACATCAATGGATTGGTGAGTGGATTCACAAGAAGTATGTTGACCATGACCAGCGCAGGCCTGACATAGTTCCCCATTAAGGGAGCCATCCACTCGATCAATGTGTTGTACCCTTCAGGGAGTAGAAACCAGCCACCGGCGAGTATAATAGCCATACCCACCAACCACCCAAAGTACTTGCTTCCAAGGGCCATAAACAAGGAGACCTCCTAACGTAGGGTTAGTACCTGGGTCTCTTCATATTTGGAGGCTTATTAATCTCTGCTGTATTAGATTAGGCACAGCGTGTTCTACGTGACCTACTCAGTGATTCTCATTGGCAGTTGGAAAGAATGATATAGCGCAAAGACAGTGCAGTGAATATGCCTGGACTCAACAGTGCAGACTACCATGCATTTTGAGCGCAGGATATTGTGTAAAAGATGACACAAGCAAGTAGATGAACCCAGGGCGTCTAAAAAGTGACCAGAAACGACACACAACGCTCCGTGTATGAGCTGATTCAGTTGATGGCCTCCCTAAATGACACGAGGAGGGCAATCCTTCTGGCGTTGGCTCATATTTACCCACGAAGCGTCAGTGGAGTACAGCTAGGTCGATTGATAGGGTACAGCGGAAAGTCAAGAAGCCTCTACAGAGGTGTACTATCAGATCTCGATGAGAACAAGTTGATTCTGATAGATCAATTGACACCCAAGCTCTACTCAATCAGAATCAACAACGAGCACCCACTGTTGGGCGTGCTGGTTGGCATGTGCAGGGAACATGGACAGGAAACAAAGGGAATCTATCTGAAGGCACTGGAGGAAGTGTGATGGACCATCTTCTCAAGAAAGCACGAGCTCTCTACATAGACAGAGAGAGAATTGCGCTTTCCGCCATCCTTGTTGTGACAGCCATTGCGTTCTATCTCTTCTACTCCTCGGGCATAGTTGTTCTTCCTGCGCCTCCAGAGTGGTTTCCAATTGGAGTTGTTGCAGGCATGGAAGTTGTCGCTTCCTACAATACCCTAGGATTCCTCCTGACTGTAGTCCTGATGGTACTTGCATATGGATTCTGGTCATGGGCCTTCCTACCGAGTCCTGCTGTAACATTCACTGAGGGAGTTCTTAGGGGCATCCTTGGGCCCAATGTGGTCATAAAGCAGTCAATCGGCAAACGATTCAGGGTCCTTCTAGAAGACGGAACTCACATTGATCTCAACTGTAGGATCAAAGAGAGCGAAACCGGTGAATGGTTTACGTACCAATTGGTGACATCACCAATAGTGGGAAGTAACCTCGAGGAGATTGCTCTAAGACATGGAATGAGTTTCAGAGATGGACGTTTTACAACTCGAGTTTCATATGATGAGCTTCACCACCGAATACTCCTTCTAGCGAGAGCCATATCCGTTGCACGCTAGACTAGCTCGGATATTGGTTTCTTTATCTCAGAATCTTACGCCAGCTGAGATGTGCCACATATCTATTTCTATGAACAGACCAATCTCTACTACAGGGAAGCGAGTCATGGTAATGCGCATCAAGAGAACTGTTGACATAGCCATGAGCAACTATGAAGGCATTATCGGAGCTTGTGTGTTCAGCTATGAAGGTCGAGTGGCCTACGCAAATGAAAACATGCAACTCGATGTTCAGGATTTGAGAACCATTCTCGGAGCCTGGAATGGTGAATTTCAGAGCTTCATGGTCAAACACATAGCCTTCCTCACCGCGATGGCCGAAAGGAACGGGTTCGTGGCGATAAATCCGGACGGTGCTGTTAGCCTGATAGTTGGCACGGGCAAAGGGGTATGGTTTGTATCTTGCTTTGCACCAATGGATCAAGACAAGAGTGGAATTATGCGAGAGTGCATCCAGGCAGCAAAACTGCTCGAAACCTCAGTCTCTGTGTTCGATGTGTGAGTCCCTATTTCGAATTGGCAATCACTGACGGCTGCTCAGCAACCGTCCAGCCAACCAATGAGAGTATTGCTCCAATCCAGCCCAACGAATGCGCAAGCTGCATTTCAAGAGGCATCACAAAGGTTGCTGCCATCACGAGTTGAACAAGACCCATAATCAGTCCTGCCACTCCCACACCAATGCTGATGAAGACCAGACCCCGACCGAGCTTGAATCGCCTGGTTGTCAGGATGAGTCCGCCGAATATAATAGCGATTCCCGCGAAGAAGGTAAATGCACTCAACACATCCATCATCATGTCGAATGTGAGCTCAAACCCTGGACCTAAGAGGTCACCCAGATGTTCACCAAATACTGCTAGAGTCCCGATGGCTCCACTTACGCCGGATGCAATCATCAAAGAGCCACCAATTATGCATAGGACAAGCGGGTTTCGGTTGTGGATCGTCTTCAAGGTGGTAGATGGGCCAAAGAGTCCACATTTAAACGTACTCGTGTCAGAAGCCACGTCAATTGCAGCGATTCTACCTAGATCGATTTATACGTGACCATCTCTGCATCTCTAGACCATGGTCAGA
>CAYFTD010000377.1:0-2675 GCA_964345915.1 uncultured archaeon | reverse complement strand
TGCATCAAGGACCTTCGCAATGCTGTTGGCGATCTTCTCAGTATTCTTGTGGTGAAAGGAAAACACCACCAACAGAGACTTCATTCGCAACACGTCGTTCCTTGTTCTTCCTTAGGATGACTACTGAGCCATCCTTATAGTAGGTCGCTAATCTACCTTAGGCTCAGAATCGATGCTATGTTCGCATCTGTATCTATCTTTGGTTCGATCATTCCATTGCTCGAGGTGAATAGGGTAGTAACACCTGGTCCGTGACCCGAGATGACACAATCACTGTGCACAACAATTCCAACAGATACTGCACCTTCTTTGTATATCCTGCCGAATGAATGGTCTGCGTCCAAGATGGCAACCAGGTCTCCAAACCTAAGGCTATCAAGTCCGTATTCCTCTTTTGTGCCTTCGTCGAACAACTGAATGTCATAGTCACCTGAATATGTTTGAGATTGTCCAAGTCCAGAACCCATTATCTTCGCTGGCACTCTGTGTGTCGCTGGAATTCCAAGTTTCCCATCTTGGTCTTGGAGCTTCATCTTCGAAAGGAATCCTGGATCCAAGTTCATGACCTTCACCTCAGGAAAGTCAGGGAGTTCCAACCCGACACCGTATGCTTTCACTTGCATCTTGTCGCCAATTACAAGTCTGTCCATTACTTCCTCCGATAAGTCCACCATGACATGCTCAATGCCACCATGTTTCCCCACAACAGTGCCCTTCTCGCCTTTTGCCTCGCCAGTTATGACCGAAGCTTCATTGCCCACACATGAGAGGATGTTGAGCGATGTATTGGCAGCTTGCTTGAATCGTGGGTCATTCTCCTTATTCTCAATGCTCACACCAGGCTCAACATGGTCTGCCTGCCATCCTGTTGCAGGGTCTCCAACTCTGATGTTGTAGGTGATTCCTCCTGTGCCTGGTAGGACAACTGGTCTTCCATCGTATGTTATCCTATAGGCAGTCCTAGTGACAGGACTCGCAATTTCTCCCATGACCGAAATCTTTACGAGTTTGTCTTCATTCGTCTTGACCTTCACTGTCAAATCAACTCGAAATCACGGGGCAGAGTCTGACAGATAAGAGTGGCGATTGATACCCGCATTCAGACCCTTTTCTCCAGCCAGGCGAACATGTCAGACATGAGCTCTTCTCCTCCAGAGTCCTCAAAGGGCTCATGATACAGACCGGGATACATCTTGAAGGTCTTGTCCTCTGAAGATATGCCATCAAAGAACTCCTTGTTCTGCTCAGGCACCAGTATTAGGTCCTCACCGCCTTGTTGAATGATGACAGGGATCCGTATCTTTGCAGCAGAGTTGAAGCCATCTGCTCTTGCCTTCAGACCTTCAGCCCCAAACCTTGGTGTAGCAAAATCGAATCGCAGAGGGTCCTCTTTGTTCCTCTTCACAACCTCCGGGTTGCGAGACAGCACGTCGAGATTGAGTCCGGTGGTGAAGTGCCTCTTGGCGTTCACCCGAGAGAGTAGCTTCATGAGGGCCCTCGTGCCACCGCCTATCTCAAGCCTCTCAGAAACTGCCGGAAATGGAATGATGAGTCCGTTCACATTGTCCTGATACTTGACCGCGTATCGAATCACCCATAGTCCGCCCAGGGAGTGGCCGTACATGAATGTAGGAATCCCCTCGAATCGGTCCTGCATCTGGGCCACAAAGTTGTTGATGTCCTCGGTGTACTCATCGAAACTCTCGACATGTCCCTTCAGTCCGTCGAAGTGACCAAAACCGCGCATATCCGGTGCCATAAAGGCGTAGCCCTTGTCAGCAAATGATTCTCCTATGAAAGACAAGAGACCACTGTGCGAGCCAAGACCGTGTATGCCGACTACTAGTGCACGAGGTTCGCCTTCGGGGAGCCACCCTCGCATGAACATCTTCTTCCCATCATAACCCAGATACTCGCCTTGCTCCGTCTTCATCTTCTTCGCTCCTTGGAAACTCCAGATGCGTAATGGCACATTTCAGATAAGTGGTTCTATCCTTCTGCAACCCTGAACTCAGCTGACATACTGCTCGATTGGAACCAGAACACGACTGACTGCATTGAGAGTTTCAGATTGCATTCTGCCGTTCTTGATCATCTGTCGGCCAGCCTCTATTGAGGCTTCAAAGATGTCATCGATTGCCACGCCACTTTCTATAATGGGTTTCATGATTTCTCCGTGTGGACGAAGTAACGCACCAGCATACTCCCATTCTGCATGCTCCACTAGTGCCTTCACCTGGCCAATCAACAGATCAAAGTCATCTAACTTCCAGTGGGCACAGTTTGAAACAAGGACTATCTTTCCTGCCTTCATATCATCCTTGATTGCGTGTCGTGTGTTTCCTCCGCGAAGCTCTAGCTCTGACTCTCCTAGGGGTATCAGTATCCTGTTAATCAAGTTCTTCAGTGGTCCTGTCATCCCACTCACATACAAGGGAGTCAAAAGACCCAGATGTCTGCCTCGAGAAGCTTTGGGTGAAGCATTCGCATGTCATCTTTCTGAAAGCATTCACCTGGTGTTTCGACCACACAACGCCACTGACCTTAGCATGGTCGGATATTGAGCTTCTTGGTGTAGAAGAGCTCAACATTTGCTCCTGTATGTTTCATTCCATCCAGAAATGGAGTCAGAATCAGAGCAGTGTTCCCCTTGTCCATTCTGGAACTACCGCCTA
>CAYFTD010000376.1:0-3255 GCA_964345915.1 uncultured archaeon | reverse complement strand
AAGAGCTTGTCCCTCGACCCCATCACGGTTGCGAGCTCTCCGAACACCGTGTCCAGCGATGCATGTGTGGCAGGATAGTGAACTGGGCAATACGCATCATTACCCACACCCGTCCCTGTAGATGACATAGATGTTGTCTGGGTCGTACCCATGCATTGTCAAAATGAAGTACATCCACACGAGATTGTTCCAGAATCTGGTGAAGTCCCTCCCTGGCCGAATGCCGCCTGCGAAGAGCACTGCATACTTCGTATCATCCAGGTCGAACAACGGAGGCATGCCTATGAGAACGTCAGGTGAAATCGCCTGGTTTCGATAGTATCCCGGCGTCACCCCCTCAATCTCCTCAGCGGTATGCTCGGAATACTCAATCTCAAGAATTCCCTCAACGGCATCAGCCCAGTCCACTGTCCCTTTGATCTTTGCTTTCACACCAGCCTGATTAATGAGAGACTGGGGTACTAAACCTGTCACCAGAATGTAGTTCTCGGGGGAAAGAGAGTTGTTCTCGAAGTAGATCAGATCAGAAACTAGGAGCGGATACCCAGCAGCCACAATGAAGTAGCCTGCGATTGTCATTACTCTGCCTATGTAGTCTTCTTTGTTTCCTCCAGTGATGTCCCCGATATCAATTGGGACATCCTCACTGGGAGTTGCATCTCTCAACACTAGGAAGTAGTACACGGTCGACACGTTTGTTATGACAAGAAGCACAATGACTGCAATCAGCGTAGTTGACTTTTCACTTCTGGACATTGTCATCTCCCCTTCGTTTGTCCATGATTGCTGTAGCCAAATACTTCATACTGGTCTGATATAAGCATAGAGGGGTTTCAGAGTAACTAAGCTTGAGCAGCTGAAGAACAGCATCCGGGCCAAAACCGTTTGGAAGAGATTTAAGGGCTTCAATCAAGCAGAAACGCATGTTCCAACTGAATGGTCCAAATCGGTTCAAGGAGTTCAAGAATGCTGCAGACGAATTGACCGAAAGCCTTGCGGGTATTGACGGCGTTTTGGGCGTGGTTTTACTTGGCGGGGTCGTGCGCGGCTTTGCAGACAGGTTCTCGGATCTAGACGTCACTGTGTTCTTGAACGAAGAAAGCAGCGACATTAGACGTCAGGCACTGATGCTTGCCCAGACACATGAGAAGAGGAGTGGAATCGATATTGACCTTGAGATTCATGTACTTGATAATTTTCGAAACGTGGACTGGAGTGAGATAAGGATGTGGGATTTCAGCAACTCAGAAACCACGTACGATCCCAAAGGAGTGGTTCGCGAGATGCTTGAGGCGAAGCTGTCGGTTTCAGAAGACTTCTGGATTCGACGTCTTTCAAGGTCTTCACAGTACTTGAAGTGGTATTGCTGTCCTCCTCGCGAAGGAGTTGGGACAATCTCAGAAAGCTTTGTTGAGAGAGGCGACATCTTGGCCGCGCTATATTGCGTGAATTACTGTATTGAGATGATTCTGACTGCTTTGTTCGCACTCAACCGCCGCTTTTACCCTCCGCCGAAGTGGCGACTCTCATACTCCTACAGTCTGCCCTGGCTTCCCAAGGACTACAGGGACGACCTCAAGAAGATTATGATAGTTCAGGAGATTTCTGCATCGGAACTTTACCGAAGAATCAAGAAGATTCAGCAAATGTGGCGTCAGATAGAGGATAGAATGAGCCACGAGTTTGGTCTGACAGATGCTGAGCTTGTGAGGTACTATGTTCAGAGAATGCTGGGTCAAAAGCCTGCATAATCTATCCGGAGAGATAACGCATAACACTTGGATAACAGTGCTCTTCTTGTAGTCGTCATTTAGTCAAGGTGTTCTGGTCAGCTATTCATTCCAGATAAACGTATGATTACACTCATCATGGCCTTCCATTAGCGTCTTTGTACGTTCGAGCCTGAGATTTGGATTCATTGTTCTAATGAAAGCATGGTCCCCATCACAACCTATGATCTTACCGAGGTCCTCTGCATCAAGATTTCTGAAAGTCTTTGCAAACAGACACTCTGTGTACTTGCAGTGTAACTCTGTATCTGTTTCGTGCGGGAAGTCTACTGTCACCACATGAGAGAAATAGTCGCCATAGGAAACAGTCTTCCAATAGTCCCGAAACTCCTCAAAATTGGCCGCTCTTAGGTTTCCCACGGACGCTATGCTCGATTTCTCACTCCATGCTCTCAGGGCTGCTAGAAGCTTCTTTTTGGGGAACGTCTTCTCAAGTTCCCTGAAGAACTCGACGAATCCAGCATACACTCTGTTGAGAAACTGCTCATAGGTGGCTTGCACTCTGTTCTGAAACTTGTGTTTTGGTACTTCTGTCATATTGATGGCTCCAACAGGTCATGGCCGAGTTCAAACTCTGAATGTATCAAAAAGGTGTACGAACAACGCAATAGTAGGATGAGGGTCCATGACGAGCACCCCAGAGGCACCATATGTTGTCGTGCGCAGATACACAGGTACTTCTTGAAGACGTCCTCCTATCAAAGAAGAATCTAAAAGGGCCAAGGGGAAGACTGAGAGAATCAATTGCTGGTTTCAAAGGCGATGTTGGTATGAAAACTCCGGACGCAGAGATGTTGGAGAGAGTCAAACGCGAAGAGATTAGTTTCATCGACCTAATGTTCTCGGATTTGTCTGGTCAGTTGAAATGTGTCACCATATCACCAAGAGAATTGGAGAGCTGCCTCGAACACGGGAAATGGTTTGACGGGTCTTCTGTTGAAGGGTTCACAAGAATCCACGAGAGTGACATGCTGCTTGTTCCCGATTCGGAGACCTACATCCAGCTGCCTTGGCCACGACATGGAAAGAACGCAGCAAGAATCATCTGTGACGTTCATGAGCCTGAGAAGACGCCCTTTGAAGGTGCACCCAGGAACATCCTTCGACGTGTGTCCAAGAGAGCAAAGGACAATGGATGGTCATTCAAGGTTGGGCCCGAGATCGAGTTCTTCCTTTTTGGGTCCAAGACTGACGGTGATTTCCATGATAGGGCGAGCTACTTTGATTTCTCACCTAGAGATCTTGGCACTGACATTCGAGCAGTCATGGTATCCACCCTAGAGGGTCTCGACATTCAGGTAGAGATGACACATCACGAATGTGGGCCCAGTCAACATGAGATTGATATTGGATACAGTGACGCGTTGAGAAGTGCAGACAATACATTGGTTGCAAAACAGACGATAAAGACAGTAGCCAACAGTATGAACCTACATGCTAGCTTCATGCCTAAGCCACAGTCCGG
>CAYFTD010000375.1:0-3996 GCA_964345915.1 uncultured archaeon | reverse complement strand
TAGCTGGAAAGTATGTAGGAAAAGATGACCCAGTTGCTATCATCAGAGCTCACTCAGGTCTGCCAGCCATGGGAGAAGTGCTTGAGGCTTTCACCATTCCACACCTTGTGGCTGGTTGGATGCGTGGGTCTCATGCTGGTCCTCTTCTACCTGTTGCACTGAAAGACTCAAGATGCACGAGATTCGATGGTCCTCCCCGTGTCATCGGATTGGGCTTTCAAGTTTCCAATGGTGAGTTGGTAGGTCCAATTGATCTCTTCGATGATATCGCCTTTGACATAACACGCCAGCGTGGAATGGAGATTGCAGACTACTTGCGCCAGCATGGTCCATTCGAACTCCATAGGTTGTCTTCAGATCGAATGGAGTATAGCACACTGCCCAAGGTTCTCAGTAAGTGTGAGAATCGCTTCATGGACTATGAGATAGTTCCAAAAGGCGAGGAAAAGGACACATCCGACTCAACTGAGTGACCGACGAAAGCTGACCTGAGAAACTCAGCTCACAGGTCCAGCTTCTAGTCTATCTGAGGAAACACTCTACTTGGCCTAGCCAGTACGCTTTATGATGTGATAACCATACTCTGTCTTCACAGGATCTGTGGTCATCGTTCCAACATTGAGAGCAAAAGCAGCTTTCTCGAACTCCTTGACCATCTTGCCTCTACCAAACCAGCCCAGGTCTCCGCTCTTCTTCCTGGATGAGCAGTCGCTGTACTGCTTCGCAATGGCTCCAAAATCCTCTCCTTCGCGAATCCTGCTGATTATCTCGAGAGCCTTACTGTGTTTGTCTACCAGAATGTGGCTGGCCCGTATCTTTCCGGACTTACCCTTTCCCATATGATTCACCATGAATGCGACAGCTGATGATTCAGAGAAACAACGTGCGCTTTCTTAAACCTGCCCCAAGAATCGATGCAACTGGGCATGAAGTCGGATAGAGAGTGAATAATACCCAGATGTCAATCTGGAAATGACACGCTTTCTTTAGCGTGTTTGGCTCCAAGTTGGTTGGTGAATAATGAAAGTCGTTACGATATGTCTTCCCGAATCCTATGTTGAAGGGCTAGACAACCTCATCGGGCAGAGCAAGTACCCCAATCGCTCTGAGGTCATTAGGATTGCAATTCGTGACTTGCTTGTGGAGGAGCTCTGGGGTGACAGAACCCAATCGAGGTCAATCCCTCTTGTTGCTCAGCTACAGGAGTTGGCCGCCGCTCCCAAGACAAGTCCAGGAGAAACCCCGCCATAGCTGTACATTCAGATTACCTTTTTCTATGACTGAAGCCATTAACGGTCGGTCAAGGTCGACCAAAACACATCATAAGAAGCAGGCTTCACAACTTGTTTGCTCAACTCATCCCAGGAGACCGTGTGAAAGATGGAAAGGATAAGGAAATTCCTTGGACGTGATGAAGAGAAGGAAGATGAGAGGGCCGCAGTGGAGGAAGAGCCTTCTACCGAAGCCCCTCCTGCAGCATTGCCAGCAGAACCTGAGGTCAAGGCACCTGAACCAGAGCCGGAGCCTGAGCAAGAACCAGAGGTTGAAGAAGCCGAGCCTGAAGCTGAGCCTACCCCCGCCAGACCGGGAGACACCATCCCATACCATTCCGAGTTCACTGAACGCCTGAAGTACTTGTTTGCGAATCCGGTGGCCGCTGCTGGAATGGAGGGTCCTGACGAGTTCGCCCTCGAGTTCATGGCGATGGGTGAGAGATTCAACGTAAAGAAGCAAGCCCATGGTGAAGTGAGTTTTGGGACCGGCTCAGTGCCAGAGGAAGATGTCTTCGTGAGAATCTCCAATAGCACCGTCGCTGAGTTGCTTAGCACAGCCACCTTTGCAGATTTCTCGAAGGTATACATACATCACTACAGGAAACCAGATGCTGGGAAGTTTGTTAAGATTGAGCTTCGGAAGGACATCAGCAGTATGAACCGAAGAGGTTACGCCAGGGTGCCCATCCTAAAGCTTCTCGTTGGCCAAATGCGTTGAACTTGATGTTCTCAACGTAGTAACTTATTAACCCGCAAAGTACGGAATGCTTTGCACGAGTCGCAGAAAGATGCGGCTAGGTAGGAAAGAGCACAATGGCAAAGGTTGAGCTTCCAGTCATTGCAGTCAATTTCAAGACCTATCCTCAAGCAACGGGCGAAAAGGCGGTACTTCTTGCACAGACTTGTGAGAAGGTCTCGAATGAGTATAGTGTGTCAGTTGTCGTCTGTCCACAGGTTCCTGACCTGTACAGAGTCAGCAAGGCCGTGGAGATTCCTGTCTTTTCGCAACACATGGATCCTGGCGAACCCGGTCGCTTCACAGGTCATGCAATTGGAGAAACGCTAGTTGAGGCAGGTTGCTCTGGGACTCTCTTGAACCACTCAGAACACAGAATGCAGCTCGCTGACATTGAGGCCTCAGTAAGGAGAGCGGAGAAGCTGCAGCTTTACAGCTTAGTATGCACAAACAATCCTTTGGTGAGCGTCGCAGCGGCTTCTCTGAAACCAGACGCAATAGCAGTGGAGCCACCAGAACTCATCGGCACAGGCATTTCTGTGTCTCAGTCTCAGCCAGAGGTGATATCGGGCACAGTCGACATCATTCGAGCTGTAAATCGAGATGTCACCATACTTTGTGGTGCCGGTATCAGCACTGGCCAAGATGTTGAAGCCGCCATCAAACTCGGATCGCAGGGCGTGCTTCTTGCCTCTGCTGTTGCCAAGTCCGACAAGCCAGAACAGGTGCTGAAGGGACTCATAGAACCACTGAAGAAGTGACAGGTTCCTATTCCGGTTCATTTTTCACTGAATCAGAAGCCACCGTGACTCGGCGATTCAATGTGAAGGTCACCCTCGACTGTGCCCACTGTTTGCTTGAGCGGGCCGTGAATCAAGCAAGACTGGCTACTGACGACCTCGAACTTCAGATGGATGTAGTTTCAGCCATGCTCGATTTCCTGGGCAAGAGCTTCGATGCCGATTCAGTGCCAAGTCACATAGGCACTGACAGAGATCTACTAGTTCAGAGGATGACAGGAAGAGACCCCTATGAGGAGCTCAAGCGTCAGTCAAATAACATGGCTCTGAGTATCCTTCCCGAACTGGAGAAGCTGGTAGGGGAAGCGACCGATCCGAAGATGCGATTCAGAAGGGCAACGCTCATCGCCGCAGCAGCAAATGCTATAGAGTTCGATGTATCAGGTCGCGACTTCAGCCTTGAGGAGCTAAGGCACATCATCGAACAAGTGGAATCAGATCTTGCGCTAGACCAGATCGAGGAATTCATGGATTTGTGCTTGAATGCCAGAGAAGTTGTCTATCTGACAGACAATGCTGGTGAGGTGGTACTAGACATGATTCTAATCTCTGAAATCAAGCGACTAGGACCCAAAGTACTCGCCGTTGTCAAGGGTGGACCCGTTTTGAACGACGCCACTATGACAGACGCCATGGAAGTGGGTCTCTCCGAACGTGCAGATGATGTGGTGGATACAGGAGCTGCAGCCATTGGAGTGAACCTCGAAAGAAACTCTGAAGCGTTCAAGGAAGTCTTTCGCTCTGCCGAGCTGGTTGTAGCAAAAGGAATGGGTAACTACGAGTCTATGACCGAATTCACAGCACTTTGCCCCACAGTTCACATTCTCAGGACCAAGTGTTTCCCTGTAGCACAGCATCTCAATTGTGAGCGCAACAAGAATGTGATTCTGATACGATATCCAGTCGCTGATTAGGGACTCAAGGCTTGTCCTTCTTCGGTGATAGCGACTTGGTCAGTGGAGACGATTCGACAAACTCTACCTTCAAGTCAGGAAACTCAAGACTGAACTGATGTCTTAGTCTTCTCATGCCGGGCTCTTCAGTCACAAAAGCCCCCACCTCATAGATGTGTAGACCCTCTTCGACTCCCAAGAGTCTGACATCCGGAGAAACCTCTCCTGTGACCAGAGTTCTGACATTGAGTTTCCTTGCTTGGATTATCTCAGGCACGTCGACATGGCTGCCT
>CAYFTD010000374.1:0-17898 GCA_964345915.1 uncultured archaeon | reverse complement strand
CTATAATGGAAATATATATCAGGGATCTATTAGCTAGAGAACTTATGGTACAAGAGCTGCAACAGATGTTGGACACGTATTTCGGAATTGTGAGACAGGTTTCTAGGCTACTGGATTTTACAGAAGAGGATGTAACACTACGAGAACTGAGGATCATTGAGTTTGTTTCAGAAGCTGATGAAATCTCAATGGGCGACCTCAGTGAGCAGTTTCCACTCCCTGCTAGCACTGCTACCAGATTCGTAGACAAGTTAGTTAGAAGGGACTACCTGGAACGAAAAAGACCAAAAGATGACCGAAGACGAGTACTGTTGAAAGTTAGTAATAAAGGACTTCAGCTACTGAAGAGAAGAGAGGAAGTCCGAAACAAGTTCTTCCATAGAATGTTTAGTAGGTTGACCAAGGAGGAAATTGGCTCTCTGTCTGTGATATTCCAGAAGCTAATACTTGATCAGGATTTGGTGTAAGAACCCATAGAATCTACAGAAATGAATATTGAAGAGGAAAGAGCCGAGAAAAAGTTGCCATTCGACCAAAGAAATGAGATTGAAGATAAGACGCTGATGATTCATTCGAGAGGTTACAGAGGCCGGGGATAGATCCTTCTAACATTGCTGAGCACCCTTTCATCTCGCATGTTTCAAAGGAAGAGGATACTCTTCAACTCATTATGCCAAGACTCCCCAGTGGCGACTCTTCTGCATCGTTCTCTTGTTTCAAAGAATTCTGCTGAATCGATGATTCTTCTGCTTAGTGTCTTTCTTCGCCATAGCAGATCCAAGTGAATCGCTTCTATTTTTCTCTATTCACATAATAGCCAACTAAGAACGCTCCCACGAAGATTAGTGCGAATGGAATCCAAGTTCCAATAGGACTGTAGAACATGGCATAGTCCTGAAGGATGATAGTTGCGGTCAAGAAGAAGTCCAGCAAGATCACTGTGACCATTATCACAAGAGCTGTAAGTAGCGGGCTAGTGTAATTGAATTTCTTGAAGTAAATGAATGAGAATGCAGCTGAAACAAACGGTGCCGCCGCTGCATGAGTGATCAATGCTGAATCTATGTCTTCTGTGAACACTGCCATAGAGATTCCCATCACCGCAAAACACACAAAATAGATTATGACTGCGTGAGCAATTAGAATCAATGATTCCCTGGCATCCATTCTACTTCTCTCCTTTTTAGAAACGCTTGGAATCTAACTTACAAATCGTAACTAAAACTGTTTTGTATCTACGCGGGATAAAGTAGCTACCATACGTCTTGTACGGGGGATCCAAAGGCCCACAGGCTGCCGGTCTGAAGAGAATAGGGTCTAGCGTTCATGATTGCTATGCCGCAGATGTTCCTTGGAACATTCATGCCACTTGGCGGAATAGCTGACACAGTTGCTTCGATTATGCCGAGTAAGTATGTGACAGATGCTTTGACTACTCTATTCCTGCGGGGTGCGGCAGTCACAACTCTCTCAGTGTGGATTGATCTAGCTCTAGTTGTTGCAGCTGGCGTTGCAGTAGTCTTTGCTGGAGTCCTAGTCTTCGAGAGATGGGGAAGAGGCAGGTAGAATGGAACTCTCTGATCTGGTTGAGGGGTACGAACTCTTGTGCTCTACCTCTCACCTCGACCCCCTTCTTTCGGAAACCGGACGAACGCTTCTCCTGCATGATGATGGGTCTGTTAGAATCTGCCTCACAAAAGGACCTGATAGATGGGAGGAAATTTCTCTTGAGATTGATATCTTCATGGGAGTTGGTCGTGGTCCGATGCCAGTACAGTCTGAATCAATCGGCGATGGTGCTGACGATGTAGGCTTATCGAGGACTCAGCTGGTTGAGTGCATTCTCTACTTAGAGTACATGCTTCGCCTAGAAGAGGCGGGATTCAAACTGGGGGTAGTACTGGATGGATGCATTTGGACCGCGCGATGCTTGGTTTCAGAGAAACCAGACTCTCAATTGCTTGCCACTATAGCACCTCCTAGTCACTGAGATCTAGGAAGAAGGGGATGAATGAGCATCAAGTTCTACTAGAAGGTGCCTGTGTACGTCGATGACATGATTGAGAGGCATGCAGACAATCTTCTTGAGAAGCCTGAGATGATGTTCTGGTCCAACCAGAATCTGGGGAACGTTTCAGACTTGCCTAAATTGTACGGAAGCCGGAGGAAATACTCACCACGGGGGCAAATTTCAAGCTAAGGTTTCAGACTTCCATGAAGCTATGAAGATAGTCTAAGCCCTCTGACTCCTATAATGACAGACCTCAACAAGGAGCGATTTGAAACTTTGAATTCTGGAAAGGACTACCGAAGCCATTTCTTACCATGATACGAATATCGGCAATCAGGGTTCATGTCCCTACTAACTTTGTCTTCTTCTTGTCCCATCCGAGCTTCTTTGCTTTCTTGAAGGCCTCACTCGCTTCATCGTATCTCCCGAGAACCCATAGGGTGAGCCTCAGCTGGTTCCAGAGTTCGGGGTCCTTGGGACTTTTCTCGAGATCTCGTTTCAGGCCTGTTTCTATTCTCGAGTATCGCTGAATCTCCCTGTCACTCTGTGCACGAGCTGCACGGAGGACGCCACTGATGAACTCACCGGGTCGTTGTAGAACATATGATTGGAACTCGACTGGGGTGTCTTTGAGGAAGCTGTTGATTATTGCCATAGGTGTGTCCTTCTTTCGATGGACTTCTCCATGAACCAATCGACTCTCATAGCTACTTTGCATGAAATCCAAGAGCTCTGAAAGATACACTGTAACTTGGTCCCCATCACCAAGGTTCTCAACAGCCTGCATCCATTCGAAATAGATTACTTCTGACCCGACTGTGTAGAGTGCACCAGGCGTGAGTCTGATTCTTTTCAGATCGCCCAGTAGAGTCTTGACGGTATATGTGTCCCTGATTCGCAGTTTCTTGCTTTCATCCTTCCCCATTCTGTCTAACCTCCGTTACGCCTGCCGTTATCTCTTTCTGTTGAAATCCTACCTGAGCTCTCCTGTTAAACCGCTGACAATCCTAATGATTCCAACCGTTATCATGGCGGCAGAGAGTAGCAGGACAAGTGTAAAGAAACCTACTCCTGGAAAGAGCGCCGCAAGAAAGCCAAAACAGAACACTACGACTCCCCCAGCAATATAGAGGATTCGTGCCCAATTCGCGAGCTCAGACTCGACGTAGCCAACTACTATCCTAGATATTCCCATGAGCATGATGGCAATAGTCATCATGCTTACCAAGAATGTGACTGTAAGGTCAGGAAACAGCACCGCCGCCATTGATAAGAGAATCACAGCTATACCTACACTGCCCTTTGTGATTCTGGCCTTTGTGTCAAGTCGTGTCATGAAGATGCTCTTTGCAAATCTAACTAGTCCGACCACCAGAAGGGCAATGGAAATGGCAAGGACAATAGTGCGTTCTGCTAGGCTCACATCGATGACAATCCATGCGCTAATAACCAGTATTGCAAGACCTACCACCACATCAAGGCCTCTTAGCCATCCTGGATAAAGATTCGAAGACATGTTTATACTGAAGCCCGTTCCCACGATATGAGGATTCTGCCCGCTTAGTCTTCACATAGATAAGCTGGATTGGTTAGAAAGAATGTTCAGATTTCAAATACAGTTTCATTGGTTGAGAAAGCGATTGAGAGATTGGCGAATACGTTTCAAAAGAATACAAAGACAGATATCTAGACCTGCAATTGCATGAAGCATTTCAGTTTCTACGCCGTGGGTTGCGAAACTCATCGACATCGTCTTCGGACTAGTACTGGTGTTACTAGGCTCATGGGTAATAATCGATATCTCACTGGCCGAGGCCGTGATCATTCTTGGGTTTGCGGCAGGTCTTGTCCTTATTGGAGTCGCTCGAATAGTGAAGGGTGCCATGACTTCAGGGCTGAGGAGGTCGACAAGGGCGACACAGATTATCACTGGAGTTGGGGGTTCTCCTTCTTGCGACTGTCGTGCTACTTCTTCCGAGTTTGGCAAGTACGATATTGATCGCTCTAATAGCGGTGGGGCTGCTAGTAACCGGCGTGGTACGAATCTTGATAGTCTACAGTGAAGCCGAGATGAGTCCAAGAATCCGAGTGCTCCATCTCATCGTTGGGTCCTTTGCACTTGGATTGTCTTTCTTAACACTGATCATGCCAGGCTTGGGTTTTCTCACCCTTGTCCTTCTCCCTTCAATCATTCTCATCATATCTGGTGCTGCCCGTTTCACAAGTGGGGTTACCGGTGAACCATGAGGTTCCGAGGGTGAACTTGCAGACAACGACCGCAATCTAATCCAATCCCGTAAGAATGTAGTTGCTCATAGGCTCTCAATTCTGGGGAGGAGGAGCCTAAATACTCCTCCCTACTGTCGACTATACCAAAGTAAAAGCGGTTTGTGAATCTGACTCACTCACCGCCTTTTGGTCGTCTTCTCTATTACAGTCTGCATCTCTTTTACCACGTTCTCGTAGTTCAGGATTCTACTGTCAAGCCCTATCCCCGAAATCCCCTGTTTGCTCTGCTTTGTTGAGGCCACTAGTGCGTTCTCCTATGTTTTTTACAAAAGGTAGACAAATTGTATACTTTTGTCTACGAATGGTGTACAGAACAATATAAACTTGTCTACAAGCGCGAACATAGCCACAGTTTCAACTTGACTCCAAGACCAAAGCATCCTTCTTCTACATAAACATGGTACAACAAAGGACAGCTCAATCAATGTGCACATTATCCCCGAGGTCAGGATCTTCATCCAGTTGAAGGTTTGATAGGATGAGATAACAGGTAGTGTCCCTTGAATGACAGTAATCCACATGAATGGAATCCAAATAGGCACTCGATTGATCAAGCAGCAATTCGCCTCTGAATATCTATAGTATCCAAGTCCTGACACGTGATTTTCGCCAAGAACTGAAACAGTAACAATGAAGCCTGCCTGAACAGCTGATGCCCATCCTACTATGTTCCACAGGAGCCAGCATGTACAGACGGAGTCAAATGAGCCACATGTAGGAGGTAAACCAAATCGGTGTAGTTCAATTCTCTCTTCCAATCTCTCTAGAAGACGGCTAGCTGCTGTTGTTTCTCTCAATCTTCTCATGGCGATCAAGATGGAAACGTATTGACTCTCTCACGAAGGAGGCGAATCCCTTCCATGAGTCTTTCCTTCCAAGATTCTCGAAACGATTTCTGAGTTCGCGTGGAACTCGTATCATCATATCATCAGTCATAGATTAAGCATCCTTGCATAGCGAACACTTATAGCATACAGCGATAGACATCTTTATATACATTATGTTTACATATGTATACATCATTTCTGAAGATATCGACTCTCAGAACTGAAAGTGAGGTGAAGTTCAGAATGCCTTTGAGATTCCTAACAAGACTGACAAGAGGTGCAGGTCACTACCATATCTTCTATGTGCCCAAGTATGTCAAGGAGTTCTATGGTCTCAAATCCGGCAGTTATAAGGGTGGAGTTACACTGAGAGATGGGACAACAGCTAGTTACAGAATCCATCTATCAGGGTACAGGAATACCTTGCGTGGCCGTGTTCCAGAGTCAGCAGGCTTCCCGAAGAGCATTGTTGAGATCTGGATGTACCCCCACACTTGGATACCACCAGTCAAGGGACCAGCCCAAACTGAGTTGATAGCATCAGAACGGTCAGTTTTACACATCGAATACCCTTGATGCATTCAGAACGAACTACAGCTCATGATGAATATCTGGAACATGATCAACTTGAAGGGGAGAATAATGAAAAAGAAACTCTGTACCAATTGTGTCCACATATTGAGCAAGTTCTACTATTGGAAGACAAGCCCATGTGATGATTGCGCCAGATCTCCAGTGCTAAGACCAAGCTTGAGGCCCACCAAATTGAATGACCGTTGGAGTGAGGGACGCTCATATCCCAGCTTCTGATGCAGCGATGGCGTTTCAGTCCCCAAATAGCTGATTCGAATGGTTTCATCCCAGCTTTTGTGGTGTATCCGATGTCATCGTGACTTAGAGATGTGGTTGAAATGAGAACAGGAGATCAGTTACTGTATTGGTATGTGCTGTGCGCAGCATCATCCATATTGCTAATGATGATGTTGTGCCTAGTTGTCATAGGGATGAACGTATAGGAATTCGAATCAACTTCCAATTGGAATCAATCGTCCCGAAACTGATACATTCGTTCACTAGACCCGCTCCGTGCAAAATGCGGTGTTGGCCACTCGAATCTGAAACCTGTCCAGAGAGTATGCAGTTCTTTCAGCAACGCAAATTCAGATTGTGATAGGTCATCTCTGTTCACGTGATAGGTGCATCTTTAAGCCTGCGAGTCAACACTAGCCATAAATGAATGACAGGAAGGAACCATCTAGAGTTTCATACCCGCCCTATGATGCATTGGACAAGACGAATGCAACACTACCTCAAATCACTTTGATAGATTTTAGCAGCAGTGAAATGAGATTACAAGAGAATTCCTCGATTCAGGAGTGTACAAGACCTGCAGACTCTTCGCTGACAAGATGGGTGCATCTGGAGGGTGTTCACGAGAGGGCATCTGTCGAGCAGATTGGAATGCAATTCGGTTTACATGGACTTCTAGTGGAAGACATACTCAGCACCAAACATCGTCCTAAGATGGATGTACAGTCTGACTATCTGAGTCTGATTCTTCCTGACATCAGATTAGAATCGCACCAGCAGTTGGAATCAGAGCAAGTGAGCATAATCATTGGCGTCGGTTTTGTCTTGTCTTTCCAAGAAGGCAATGCGACCATCTTCGAACACATCAAGAAGAGGATATCAAACCCAAAAAGCCGGATACGCATATGTAGATCCGACTTCTTAGGCTATTCGCTCATTGATGCGATTGTGGACCGGTACATTATCGTAGTAAATGAACTTGCTGACCAAGTAGAAACGCTTGAAGAAACACTCGAATATCTGGACAAGAGCACACCCAGTTCAATCTATAATCTGAAACATAAGATTCGAACAGTCCATAGGAATATCAGACCGCTCCGAGAGGCAGTTTCCAGGCTTCTTAGAGATGAATCAGGGATTATTGAACCCACATCGTTACCTTATCTGAGGGATCTACATGATCATTTGCTTCAATTGGGTGAGATGTGCGACACCTACAGAGAAACCCTGTCTAGCATGCTTGAGATTCATCTCTTGGGTCTGGACAGCAGGACCAACGAAACTGTAAAGATACTGACTGTTGTATCAACTATTCTTTTGCCCCTGACGTTCATAGCTAGCCTTTTCGGCATGAACTTTCAGAATATGCCATTTGACTGGGAATACGGCTATCCAATTGCAGTTGGCATTATGATCATGATTGGATTGGTTCTCGTTTTCTACTTCCGCAGGAAACGCTGGGTCTAGATTGAAACCACGAGTCTTCATGCACTTATGAATCCCTGCGTCCGAGCCTGCCCTCGTGTATCAAGTTTCTCTAGTTTCCCCAGACTCTTCCTGAGGCTGCGGTCTGGCATCATCAGTGTAGGTTCTCTTCCTCTTAGTCTTCATCACCCTTCTGACAGCCTTTCGCGTCAATTTAACCGGAGCTTCGAAAGCATGACGAAGGCCGTCAACTGTCGAGATTGTCTTCACGTTTCTTCTGGTTTCAGCCAATATTGTTTCTATGACAACTCTCTCATCCACCTCGCCCTCTTCCATCACATACGCGAGCCTATAGAGTGCAAGGATTCCAAGCATAATTGAGAATATGAAGATGAAGTCAAGCCCCGTAAGACGATAGGCATCTACCACTATTTCCCCATGTGGACCAACCCATGTGACGGAGAACGATAGCTCATGCAGATTGAACAGATCAGCCAAGGTACCTGCCAAGATGGGGGCTATGGTACCTACAGTTGCAGCAACAATCCCCATCGCGGCAAGATAGACCGATGACTGGCCCCTTGGACACAGTTTTAATCCAATATTGTTGGAGCAAAGATTGACACCTGCGGCAGAGAATCCTGTTAGGATATGAATCAAAGCAAGCAGAGGTATTATCAGATTGTAGTCCTCCGCTATTGATGAGAGCGTCCAAAGGAATGTTCCCAGCATGAAGATGGGTACTGTGACCTGTAGAATGGATTTGTTGCTGAAGCGGTCCGAGAGCCTTCCCCAGAACCTAAAGAAGACCACACTTGTGAGCTGAGTCAGGGCAGCCAGACCAGCGGCTAGAGGAAGCTCTAGTCCCAGTCTGAGTAGAAGATACACAGTAAAGAATGGAGCAACTAGTCCTGTGCTAAATCCCCAGACTGCAAAGAACGACATCAAGTTCTTGAAGTTCTCATCCTGAAACGGCTTGGCCATGAGTTCCGAATAGCTCATCTTCTCATGGGTTGTAAGCATTGGCGGTTCAGGAGTGGTTGACGTATAGTAGATACTAATCATTCCTGCGAGAAACGCAAGGAAGAACAGGGCTGAGTAGCCTGTTAGAATGCTTTCCGGAGCACTTCTAGTCCACTCACCAATGAACATGCCTCCAAGAATCGAAAAGACAATACCTACAATGCCCATGATAGCCATTCTTGTCGCAAAGAAGCCACCCAGTCTACTCGGCGGCACAAGGTCTCTCAACCATGAGTTCCAGCTAGGCGAACCAAGAGATGTGAATATGGCCTGAATCGCTACGGCACCCACAAGAAGCAGAATGCCAACCTCCGAGGTAGAGATGAATGGTATGAGTGCCATAATCAGAACACCTATCCTATTGCCAAATTGAGTGAAGAAGTTGAGCCGACGCCGAACCTTGTACTTCTCAATGAGAATGACAGCAGGCAGCTGCAGGAATTGTGTTATTGGTGGAATTGCGGCAAGAATGCCTATCACGGTATTTGGAGCACCCAAAAGGATGGCAAACGCAACAAGGAAGACGCTCTCCGTAAGTGTGCTCTTTATTTGAACGGCTGTTCCCTGCTTTACCATGTTTCTTTGAGCTCTTTCTGTTTCTTCAGGCGTCAGATCAGTTTCACGCTTGCGCATCAACTCACCTCATGACTCCATTCCTTGGCATAACTCCGAGCTACTGGGCTAGGAGAAAGGATGCACGATTGTATTAGTCGCCAGGACTTCCAAGAGCGAATGATTCTCTTAGCCGTTTCTGTCCCGCTAGGATATTTGAAAGCACATCTTAGCAGAAGTGCGATACTCATGAGTTGAATCCTGTTCCTGATGCCGCCCAGATAGTAGATCTAAACATCAAGACTTCAAAGTAGTCCAATCAACTAAGCCCCACCAAGCTGTATGATGCTAATAGATGCAATCTGAGTGAAGATATAGCACAAGAGAAGTAAGACACCTTCTCTTCGAGTTACACGCCAGTCATTTCTGATTGTGAGGTAGAACAATAGAGATACGAAAAGCGATAGTCCAACTAACAAACCTGCGGTCAGCAACTCCATTGATGCGGGGACAGCCAAGACTACGAATCCCAACCCAAGTGTTACATTCACGATATTGCTGCCTATCACATTGCCAATGAGTAGTCTGCCGAATCCCTTTCTTGCACTGTTAACAGAAACCATGATTTCAGGCAGAGATGTACCCAAAGCAATCACTGTTAGTCCTATCACTCCCTCTTCTATGCCCCAGAAGAAACTGATATTGATTGCACTTTGGACGACAAGTTGTGCTCCTAGTATCACTCCCGTACACGATAGAACAACTACAATGACATCCTTATCGAATCGCCTGCCGTATTCCCGTCGTACAGAGCCTTCCTCCCGTTCCACAATAGTGGAATCTGGCTGTGATGACTTTCGTGGAGGTCGACGAACAAGTCCCCGAAGGGTGGTGAGGAATCTCATCCTGATGAGAAAGTCCACAAACAACTCGAATTGGTAGCTCGATTCTCGTTCATCTCTGCTATCAAAAAGAAAGAGAATATAGGCAATAAACAAGACCAATAGTATAAGACCCTCGTGGGCTGCAATTTGTGCTGGTGTGATTGGGTCGAGCACGGAAATGCCCAAAATCGCAATAATGAGTATCATAACCTTGGCATCTCGATATAGGATCAATGCATTCGAGGCCAAAGGTGAAAAGAGTGCACTTAGACCCACCACGAGAGTCAGATTTGCAGTACAACTTCCAAGTATATTGCCCATTGCCAAATCTCCACTGCCTACAACAATAGAGAATGAACTCGATACTATCTCCGGTAATGAAGTCCCTATAGCTACAAGTGTAAGACCAATGAGAAGCTCTGAATAGCCAGCTGCTCTTGCAAGCTTTGATGCCGCTTCAACAAAATACTCAGACCCTTGACTAAGCATGACAAGGCCGAGTATCAGGAAACCAATATTGAGGGCTATCTCGAAGGTTTGCAAGTTGTACGACCAACGAAGCACGATTTAGAATAAGGCTCTCTGAAGAGTCTATCCATCCCCATTCATAATACAATATTGGTCCGATATCATACATCACAGAGTAATGACCCGAGTTGACCCGAATCTTCATTCTCAAGAGCAGGGATTTCCTGAAAGATGAATTCCCACTTACCATAACGATGAGCGAGCAAAGTGAGGCTGGAATAGCAGTACGCTATGTGACTCTGGATGAGCTTGAGCCTGAACTCATACGGGACGGGGCGCTTATTGATGATAGAATGGTCATAACCAGTCTGTTCACTCCTGCGGGGGAGTTCGGGCTTTTCACATTAGAAACGTCAAGTTCTGTTGTAGAAGACAATCGCGGATATTACGAACGCATCTATGCACGTTCACATCCCTTCGAGAACACTGTTGGTTCAGACAATCTGTAGTTCGCCAATCTAGACACACCGAAGGAGGTCACTGTTCCCTGCTATCCATCACACACTAGGGTAGAGAGGCAAGAGCCAGGTTCCTATAGAGCCTAGAGCAGTGCCCGTTGTTGAGCGCGGTTTCCTTTTGTAGACTAACAAGAAAACAAAACGAAAATCAATGTAAGATTAAGAAGCAGTCTGGACGAGCATCAAGCACATCCAACAATAGACTGCTACTTCTTCTTCTTGGCTGGAGCTGCCTTTGATTCAGCGGCCTTCTTCTTCTTTGCTGTTTTCTTCTTTGCCATTAAGGTTGTCTCCAAGTTCTTGTTAAAACACTTACAAAATCGTGACGGATGAGATCGATGAACTAGACTATACTTTGACTATTCATCATCGTCGTCCCATTCATCATCGTCGTCCAATTCATCGTCGTCGTCATCAGCCCAGATGTCTTCATCATCAAAGTACATGAAGTTCACCTCATGACAATGGTGCCCAAAGAATGAGTAAAGGATGACTATCAAAAACGTGGACTGAAAGAACTCCGAAAATCAGACTCGAAGACTAATGAGTGCCTTTTTCCTCAATTCGGGCATTTTCAAGTGAATTAATGATTGAGAGGGATTATTGACCTCACAAACAAGAATATTAGAGAATATGACATGCGTATTGATGTGTCACTATTTGTCATTAGGAGGTCTGACCAGTAGTGAGCGAAGCGGAAGTATCAGATTCGACTGCACTCAACGCCAGTATGAGAGGGCATTCGAAACTTATCGTTGTCCTTGGGGATTCTCAGACATTCAAGGACTCCGCAAGGAAACTAGGAACTCTTGTCAATATAATTAGAGTCGCAAGAGGCGTATTCTTGATCCATGGTCAAAAAGGCAAAGACCAATCAATTCTGGAAGATTTACCAATGCTATCCTTTCAGAAAGCACGTGAAATCCCTAGTGTCAGTGATCGCGGAAAGGAGGCGAACAGTAGACGTGTCTACGCTGTTGTTTCATACCGATTCAAAAGCCCAACTGCAATCCAGAAGAAACGAGTTGAACGACTTGTAAGGAGATCGGTTTCAATCCGCCTTCGACCTGGAGTTCTCCTATTCCCAGTTCTCAGATCAAAGGACAGACGAAGGCTCTTTGAGTCTGACGAAACTGGCAAGTTCTTGGACTCTAAGAAAACAAGCGAAGAACTACGCAGCCTTGGAGCAGATGTTTCAAGGTGGTCCCGGCTCAGACTAGTTGAAGATCAATCTAAAGTGAAAGATGCACTTGCAGGAACACTCTTACAGGATACCACTTCCTTCGAAGAACTGGTAAAGGACCTACGTGCTCGAGCCAAAGACCCTGAGGCACAATACAAGACGCTAAGGAAACGGTACTCAACACTATCCAGAAGATACCGCAAAATGAAGATCAAGTGGAGTCTGGCCAGCAGGATTTGGAGCTATGATGCGACGAAAATGCTTACCCGTTCGTACAATATGCTGATAGCCACGAGACGAACCATAGAATCATCTGCTGAGAATGCCAGAGAGAGGTAGAGGCGGCGGTCATACAGAGATTGTAACCTCTATCACACTTTTGAGCGTCAATTCATTCTGCACCGTCTTGCTTCCAATGATGTCTAGGGGTTATCAGAAAGACATCAACACTTCGAAGTGTCGCGCCAAAATAAGACAGATGCGGAGGCCAGTCCGGGAGATACCGCGACCTCCGCCAGTCTCTTGAAGCTGAAGTTGACAAAATCAGAGCTTCGCTTCAAATTCCTCCATACATTTCTCTGTGTCGAATTGATAGCTTTTGTCCCCTACTTCGAGCTGGTAGTGTCCACCAGGACGCATTCTGCCACCACAATTATCACAAGTGACATCGAGCTTTCCACCAATCACGCTTACGAATTTCTTGATTCTCTCGGCCATTGTCATTTCTCCATTCGAACTAGCCGGTACTCTGAATCAGTACCATTGACCACATCGAACATCAAACAATGCCACTACTTCTACATAAACCATTGTCGTAGGACTATCGGATGTCAGAATCATTACGAGGATTACCTAGCGGAATCATGATATTCAATATTCAACTGCCGGGGTATGAGTCACTCGAATTCACCCCAAGGGGAGAAAAGTAGCCAAACTTCCTGACCTCATGGTATAGGTACTCGACATTGTCATACAGACCCGGGCTTCCCCACTGAGCCTCCAGCTCTTTGGCAATTGGAAGTATCTTCTCCCAGAACTGTACCAGAGATATAGCCATCATTCGTGGCATGAACTTTGTTTCTGTCAGTCCGTGTCTAACTAGTGTGCCCATACTATCGAAGAATGTTGAAACTCTAATGAAAATGGGGAGTCGATTCATATCTGCAGCATACTTCCTACGAAAATCCTCGGCATCTGACCATTCCCAGTTAATCAAGTCAAAGATCTTCTTGATGAACTCCTCCTCCGCGGCCTTCTCATTCAGCTGTAAGAAGAGCTGAGCCTTTCTGGAGTTGCTGAAGTTTCTAGTCGACGCAAGAATGGAAACAACACTCATTATCACACCTACTACCACACTTGCAGCCGCCACCAACGTGGATATTGTCTGAAGATCTAATCCTTGCATTTGAAATCACCATTGAAGGAAAATGTTGTGCTATGCTCCAGTTGAACACAAATCTGTCTGTAGAGGTGTGTCCGATATTTGTCTTTGCCCGTGAGAATAGAGTTGCAGAAAGTAAGGACCTGTTCGTTCGAACATGAACTGCCGTTCTGATTATGACTCTTGTAGCTAAAAGGCGATACACAAATATGCCCTCAAAACAGAACTTGTCATCCCAGTCATGACGTCTAATGAATTGAAACCACTCGATGTGGGTGATCCAGCGCCCGATTTCGCATTACCATCCATACAAGGCGAAATAGTGGAACTTCTGTCGCTAACGGATAGTCCTATTGTTTTGTTTTTCCTTACTGATACCTTCACCTATTTCTCGCGCGGGTTCTCCGAGATCTTCGAAGCTCTTCACGAATCGCTCAGCATGCTGGAAGTGACTATAGTTGGTGTATCCACTGAGCCAGTGGAAACTCTGTGTACTTTCGCTGACGAGGAGGAAATACCATATATCCTGCTCAGTGACTTCGACCGTGAAGTATCAAATGCATATGGCACGCTTACAGACAGAATCGCAGGTCTGACGATGGTAACATGTGCAGGCCTCTTTGTCATAGACAAAGAGAGAAAGATTGCATTCAAATGGATTCAGCACGAGGAGAGTCCAGTTCCAGATGCTGACCAAATAGTCGACTTGGTTTCAAAACTCCAAAGTGAGCCAAGCGACTAGAACCCTCCAAGCTGGAGAATACTAAAGACCACAATCTGGGAGAGAATATAGCACAAGAGAAGAACTATCCCTTCTCTCCTTGTCACGCGCCAATCCATCTTGATGACATAGTAGAATAGAATTGAAATGAAGAGCGACAGCCCGACTAGCAATCCTGCCGTAACTGGATCTATTGATGTGGGACCGGCCAAGACGCCAAAACCCAATCCCAATGTGATTGTGATTATGTTGCTACCTATGACATTGCCAATCAGGAGTCTACCAAATCCTTTTCGAGCACTGTTCACAGAAACCATGACCTCAGGGAGCGAGGTGCCTAGAGCAATCACTGTTAGTCCTATCACACCCTCGCTTATCCCCCAGGAGAAGCTGATATTGACTGCTCCTTGGATGGCGAATTGTGCACCTACAACTACTCCCAGAGCCGCGATAGAAGCGACGATGATTTCTTGATAGGGTCTACGATGCTCTTGCAGTGTCGGTCCATCGCCAACTTCTTGGTTAGCAGATTCATCAATGGATGACTCAGTCGGAGTGGGCCCACGAGCAATTCCACGAAGAGTGGTGAGGAATCTCAATCTGATTAGGAAGTCGACGAATACCTTGAACTGGTAACATGTTTCACACTCTTCTCGACTGTCGTAGAGGAAGAGCAGATAGGTGACAAACAGGAGCAGCAGGATTATGCCTTCGTAGGCTATGATCTGTGATGGTGTGAACGGATCAAACAGAGAGAATCCCAAGAAAAACACAATGAAGATCATAATCTTGGCATCTCGGTCTAGAATCACGGCATTTGAGGCCAGGGGCGCAAAAATCGCGCTCAGGCCAACCACCAGTGTCAGATTCGCCATAACACTCCCGAGAATATTCCCGAACGCCAAGTCTGCACTGCCAGCAGCAATTGCCAGAGAACTCGAAACTATCTCGGGCAAAGAGGTGCCAATGGCCACAAGCGTGAGGCCAATGTACAGCTCGGAAATACCGACTGCTCTTGCAAGCTTTGACGCCGCCTCAACAAAGTACTCAGAACCTTGGCTCAGCATGATAAGACCTAAGACAAGGAGTCCTATGCTGAAGACTGCTTCAAAGGCCTGCAAATCGACTCACCAGTGAACTAGGATTTAGCAAGAGTCCTTGTCATGAATCTATCCCTTTCCATTCGGGTGATACTTCTGCCTTGTATCGCAGGAGCACCCTCTGTCATTTCAGAGCCTCTATTCAGTGAGGACAGTTTTCGATGCGTGAGGTTGGAGTAGGTTCCTGAGTCCCCAAGGATAGAAACACAAAGGCAGGATTCCCATTATTCCGATCAATCCGGCATCAACCACTATGTGAAGGATGTTTTGAGCGAAGAGGATCATGATGACGGCATGGACTATGTTTGAGAGTATCAAGAAATCAACGAATAGCCTGTGCTTAGTTGGAGCTCTTGCTGCCAGAACCATCACAATGCCCATAGAGAAGTAGATGGCGCTCATCATAATCTCTGTTGGGAGATTTCACGGCAGGAACAGCAGCTCATCTCCAAGGAGAAACGGTCCGATGGAGATCAGAGTCATGCTCAGCAGTCCGAACAAATACAAGTAGTAAGACAAGAGTTTCTCTTTGTCCAATTCAATCGCCTTGACTGGTCAATGAGAATTCGCTTATGAATTCTTGAGTTAGGACAACGATGACCCCACGAGCTAGAGCAGAAGTGAAACCCGACCCCCTCAGGTCATCTGCCAGACTTCTTTGACTTGAAGTACTCCTTCATCGGTTTGCAGTAAAACTCTTTCCAGCCCTCCTTATACTCCTCTCCCTGACCATCTGGAATCTCTGTATGAATCAGTACAAGCTTAGTTCCCGCATCAACACGCTTCAAAACAATCTCAACCACAGAATCCTCACTACCTGAGGGGAAGTCGCTTGTACGCCATTTCTGGACTATTCTCTGCTCAAGCTCCAGTTCTATTGTCATTCCGTCAACATAGCCATCCCATGTCGTGAACGCTCCATTGATTCTCGGTTCGACTCTTGCCTCACTACCTGTCATCTCGCTGTGTCCCTTACTGTCCAGCCACGCTTTGTATACATCCTTTGGCTCTGCAGGAATGGTCACAGAGAGTCTTAGCTTCTCAGTCATGCATAGTTCTCCGGTCAGTCTGTCATAATTCCTCAAGGAGCTAGTCCCATCTAATGCTTTCCTTATGTGACCTAAAGACAAGGATGCCCAGAAGACAGTCAGAATACTATCCTTCCATGTAGTCGTATGCAAAGTGCTCCGGTGGTAGATAGTTCTCCTTTATGGTCCTTGGTGATACCCAGCGCATGAGATTGATTCTGCTTCCCGCCTTGTCATTGGTGCCAGATGCACGAGCTCCGCCAAAGGGTTGGCGACCGACCACTGCACCAGTTGGCTTGTCATTAATGTAGAAGTTCCCAGCAGCATCTTCTAGTATGTCAGTGGCCTTTGTGATTGCATCCCTCTCGGTAGCAAAGATGGACCCGGTGAGCGCATAAGGTGATGTTTCATCACAGAGGTACAATGTTTCCTTGTATCTATCGTCAGGATATACGTACACAGTCATAATGGGCCCGAAGATCTCTTCCTCCATCAACTTGGACTTTGGATTCTTGGTGAGGACTACGGTTGGATCAATAAAGTAGCCAACTTCGTCATCATAAGTGCCGCCTGCGATAATCTCGTCATCCGAGGACTTCTTCGCATATTCAATGTACTCCACGATTCTGTCAAAAGCAGACTTGTCAATCACGGCGTTGACAAGCGTAGTGAAGTCTTCTACATCTCCCACTTTGACTCGTTTTAGGGACGAAAGAAGCCGGTCTTTGACAATAGGCCATATGGACTCTGGAATATAAGTCCGCGAAACAGCCGAACATTTCTGACCCTGATATTCGTATGCACCACGGACCAAGGCGGTGACCAACGCATCTATGTCTGCAGACCTGTGTGCGAACACGAAATCCTTGCCGCCAGTTTCTCCAACCAGCCTTGGATAAGTCCTGTATTTGTGGATGTTCTTGGCCACCTTTCGCCACAAGGCCCTGAAGGTACCAGTGCTTCCAGTGAAGTGAATGCCTGCCAGAGCCGGATGGTTCAAGGCTGGATTTCCCACCTCCGCACCTGAGCCTGGCACGAAATTGATTACACCTGGAGGAATCCCTGCGTCGAGCAGCACTTTCATCACATGATATGACGCATACACTGCTGTCGATGCCGGTTTCCAGACCACCACATTTCCCATCATGGCTGGAGCTGTTGGAAGGTTTCCCATGATGCTCACGAAATTGAAGGGACTCACGACAAGCACAAAGCCTTCGAGGGGTCGATACTCTATCCGATTCCATTCACCGGGCGCGGAGGATGCTTGTACTCTGTAGATCTCTTGCATGTAGTAGACATTAAAACGAAGAAAATCAACCAGTTCGTTTGCCGCGTCTATCTCAGCCTGATACACGTTCTTGCTCAGGTCAAGCATGCTAGCTGCGTTAACGGCGAGCCTATTTGGTCCCGCAAGCAGTTCAGCAGCCTTTAGAAAGACGGCTGCACGGTCATACCATGGCGTTCGAGCCCAGGTCTTTCTTGCTTTGAGGGCTGCTTCAATTGCTTCGAGGACCTCCTCCTTGCCTGCCATATGATAATCAGCCAACGCATGCTTGTGGTTGTGAGGCATCACGGACTTCCCCAAATTCCCGGTTCGGATCTCTCTTCCTCCGATAATCAGGGGGATGTCCAGTCTCTGAAACTTGAGTTCCTTCAGCTTCTCACTTAGCTCTTC
>CAYFTD010000373.1:0-5759 GCA_964345915.1 uncultured archaeon | reverse complement strand
TACAGCTTGTAGTTGTTGTCGAACCACGCGATGTAAGTTCCAGACTCCTGACTCTGTGCAAATGCTACCAAGACGAAGGCTATCAGAATCGTCGCGAAGTCAAAGGCCTGGGAAATGACTACCAGCCCAATCCCGTATGACAGGGCTCCAACAAAGAGCACCCAACGCTGTCCTATCCAGTCTCCAATTGCACCTGAAGGATAATCTGCTACTGCTTGAACACCGAACTGAATGGCAAGAATGACAGCTAGCTGTGAGAGTGCGACGAACTCCAAGGCATGAAGTATCAAGAAGGTGTTCGTCAGCATGACAGCGAACACGTAAACAAGCATCAGCCCAGTTGCTCTGGAGATAAACCCTCTAGCCTCCGGGTTCAGGTCAGATATGCTAAGAGCCCTATGGTACAAGCTTGTCATAGGTCAGAACACCTCATATGCGCGATAAGACCCTGTGGAGGATTCCATCGATGACTTCCGAGTAAGCCACGCGAGTCAATGCTCTGGGAAAATGGTACTGCTTAACATAAAGGCATAGTGGATTGGCAGGATGTTGTATTTCTGATTCCATAGTGAACACCCATCATCATCGCATTTTCGCCGCAAGGTAGTACCAGACACAAGCAAAGATAGGCGTCAACAACAAGACAGAAGGAATTCCGACTGAAGCAAGTGGGAGCAATACGAAAGCCACTGCTGCGAGCATAGCGTACCCTTCCACTACGACACCTATGGCAAAGCTCAGCAGAATAGTGAGAACGAGCCCGCACATTGATATTGCAGATAGCTTGGCGAGTGAGCGGCCTCTAGCAAAGTCATACTATCCTCGTCCTATAATGAAGCCCATCACGCCATAGGCGATTGCTGGCAGGGTAAACGTGACCACAACACCGTACAGAAGCAAGTCATGAAGTACTGTACCAAAGTAGCCTGTTAGGAAACCGACAGTTGACCCTCGGACCGATGCCGCAGTCGTGATGACAGCCAGCGCGGGTGCCAGTCCAAGCTTAAGAAGCCCAATCGTGATGAATGGCTCTGGGATCATGGAAGCTCCAAGAAAGACAAGGGTCCCAATCAAGGAGTGGCCCAAGTTGCTATGGACTGTGCTCACGCGGTGAATACTGCTTTTTGCAGTTTCAGTCGCTTCGTGTAGTTCAAGCTGCGGCGAAACAGTTCCTTTAGTCAAGTTTGGTCACCTCAGATTATCACCAAGTTGTACACCCCAGGATCCAACGTCAGTGCGAAATCTCCATCAACTGGCACCAACTCGCCTAGTGGCCCAATAGCCGAATAGGCAATGGGCACCGAATCGAAATTAGCGAATGTTAGTGAGGCAGTTTCGTCCACCCTGATGTTCAAGATGAATGTTGATTTCTCCGTGTCCCACGTAGCTTGATACACCCATATGTTATCATCATCAGCCGCGCTGATGTATGGGTGGTCCCAAAACTCAACGGAGCGAGGACTAGCGAGATCAAGAATTGTCACTGGTGCGTTGGCCAGAATCCATCCTATTGCCAAGACGGGCTGCATGAATGGCTCGATTGAGAGTGTGTCATAGTACATCGTTCTCCCATCGCTGGACCACACCCTGCTGTAAGGGCCATATAGGAAGTTCAACAGCCTCTGTAATGTCACCATGTCGTTCCTCTGTTTTGCCAATGCCAAGGAAAAGAGAGAGGCCAACACATCATACTCGCCGAATTCATCCTCCGCATGGTACGAATCCACAATGTACATTCGATCTCCAGAAACATCCTTCCCAAAGACTTCAAGGAACACAGGATAGTCGTCAATCGTTCGTTGAGGGTTGGTATATTCCAGGAAGGTCAACGACCAAGAGGTACCGTAGGCCGACATCTTGGGTCGTTATCCGACAACACGCGGATCAATCGCCTGGCCAGGAAATATGTCGGGGGTGCCAGCGCCCGAATACTGATGCCCGATGGGTTTCATGATATAGTATCCGTCTGTGAACAAACCATTCTCATCCACCATGACCTCGTCGATGAACTCGAGTCCGTAGTCCCACATCGGCATGTAGTCAGTACCGTGGGTATTGTCCCAGAGCTCTGTGAGGAAGATTGGTATGCTGTTGCACTTCACAAAGATGATGTAGGGCTCACAGGGAATCAGTCCTGTTCCCCAGATTCCGCCCACCTTTGTTTTGCCAAGTCCATCAGTTGTCAAACTATTGTTCCAGTCCTCGATGAACCAGGCAATCTCACCGTTCAGTTCCCCACTGTTGAAGTTCCTCTCGTACAATGCTTCCATCAGCGCATAGTGGCCGGTCCACATTATGTTGGCAGGTCCTCGATAGCCTCCCACATACAGGTTGGTAGGATCAGTTGCGTTAGGATAATGGTAGTAGACGAAATCGTACTCAGGATGAAGCCACTCCGTATACTCAACTGAGTTGTGCCCCCACTTTGCGTATGACGTGTTCATCTTCTGAATGAGGGAGTAGGCAAAGTCTTGATAGTACTCCGTTCGATACCCGGGAGTTGTTTCAAACAACATGGTTGCTGCATAGTCCATGAATGCCACAACGTAGTGCAGCTGTCCATGAAAGTCCTCAGCATTCCAGCCATTCCATGACCCGTGGTGCTGCTGAGTGACTATGGTATCGAGATAGTTGAAGAGTGCAAGCTGTTCGTGATCAACCCACGGATAGTCGGCGAAATTGAAGGCTTCACCGGCCACAGAAACTACGCCCATCAAGGGATTGGACCCAGGCAGGTTGCTGAATGTCATTCCAGCGAAGACGAGGCTCAATATGAGAACCGCAACTAAGTATCTATGGCCACACAACGTCACTTTGATAACCCTGACTCAATCTCTATAGCGCAATAGGTTCGGCCTCACGAGCAGAGTCACTATCTGCCTGTCCGCGCATATAGCTCATGCACTTGTCCATCATCTGACCGCAGAGGTCCATCCACTCTTGCATGTCAGTGTCTTCCATGCCAACAGGACCGCAACAGTCCATGCCGCACCAGCTCATCACATCGTTGGTTTGCTCTTCTTCTGACAAGTTCAATCACAGCGTATGTATAGGACACCCAATATATAAATATATTGGGCGCCCGATAGATATTTCGAGGGCCTACTTGGGTGAGGCAGTCAGAATGTCATCTGCGGCAGATCTCACAGTTCTCAGGCAATTGCATCGAATCACGATGTAGCGTGCACACAATATCGGTTCTTCGCAATGTTTCGCAAAGACTGCATATCATATTCATGATGTGGATGAGAGAAGGCGTTTCCGTCGCCATATTTGCTGCTACATCGAGAACAGCTGATCTAACCTCCGGAACCGACTCGAGCATGTCTGTCAGCTGACTGCCTCGCTTTTGCTTCAAGTAGTGACTTACTGCGGCTTGGGTTGTCCCAAGTTTCTGCGCTGCCTCTTCCTGTGTGAAGGAATGGTACTCGGTGAGCTCCTTCGCTACCAGGGATCGAAGTGTCGGCAATATTGCCGTTACTACTGATTCACACGGAAGCCGCATGTCAGACCCCACGGTATAACGCCGTAATGACTACAAAAGGGTGTTGCCTGAACAATCGAGGGCCTGTACGGGTTTCCTTCTGCAACCCTGTTTGCTCACTTGACAAAGGACTATAATCAAAGCGTATTTCTTGTAATTGACTCCGTAACTTGTGTTTCAGTACGAAATGCTCTTATGCTTCACCAACATTAGTGGCGGCCCATTCTACTCTTAACGAAAGTCATGAGGAGAAATGAAACTGACGGAAACCATGAACGGAAGAATCTGCATGATCACCGGGGCAAACTCCGGGATTGGAAAGGCCACCGCTCTGGGTCTGGCAAAGATGGGAGCGACGGTTGCCATGGTGTGTCGCGACAAGATGCGAGGTGAAACAGCTCTTGATGAAATCGCATCTCTCAGCGGGAGTGAAACTGTCGAACTGTTCACATGTGACCTCTCATCGCAGGTTTCCATACGTCAACTTGTACGAGATTATATGGAGAAGCATCAGCAGCTTCATGTTCTAGTCAACAATGCTGGCACATACAGAACTGTGAGGTCTGTAACAGAGAATGGAATGGAGACCACATTCGTTGTGAACTATCTGGCTCCATTCCTGTTAACCAATCTGCTTATTGAACTTCTGAAATCAAGCTCTCCTTCCCGTGTTGTGAATGTAGCCGGGACCTACCATCGCAAAGCTACGATGGACTTCGATGATTTGATGTCTGAGAAGGACTATAGCGCGTCAAGAGCCAACAACATGGCCAAGTTGGGATTGGTGTTGTTCACATATGAACTCTCGAGGAGACTTGAGGGCACGGGAGTCACAGTTAACTGCCTTCACCCGGGTGCGGTAGCAACAGGTCTTGTTGAGAAAGACCCTGATTATCCTCGGTTTTCTCGAGCGATCTACAGTGTCTTCAAACGTTTCGCTAGCAGTCCAGAGAAAGGAGCTGAAACATCAATCTATCTTGCGTCCTCCCCTGATGTTGAGGGTGTGACTGGGAAATACTTCGAGAAAAAGAACGAGAAGAAGTCATCCGAAGAATCGTACGATGTTGCGATTGCTGGTCGACTATGGGAGGAAAGTCTGAAGCTAGCTGGACTTGAATCTTAGTGTCTGAATAAGGTGATCAATCACTTCTGGATTTCATAAGACTGATTTGTGAGATGCAGCTGGCTCATGAAAGAAAGGAAAGTGGAATCAAATGGACCAATGGAAGTACTTTGACATCACTCACAAACACCACTTGCTCTGCAATCCGATGAGCAAGGAGAAGCTTGAACGATTTTGCAAAGTTCTCGATCTAAGTAAAGGCGCACGAGTCATTGACATAGCATGCGGGAAGGGTGAGTATCTAGTCAGGTTGGCAGAACTCTATGGCATCTCTGGAGTTGGAGTTGACAAATCCCCATATTGCATTCGAGACTGCAGAGAGAAGCATAGCGCGCGAGTACCAGGAGCCAATCTAGAGTTTCTTGAGATGGATGGAGCGGACTATCGACCAGACTCTCCTGAATCATTCGATCTTGCCATGTGTCTTGGGGCCAGTTGGGTCTTTAAGGGCCATCGAGGCACGCTACGAGCGCTCAACAGTATGACCAAGCCCGGTGGACTTATCGTAGCTGGTGAACCTTACTGGCTCAAGGAGCCCAGCAAGGATTACCTGCAGGCTAGCGGAATGAAACGTGCAGACTATCTTACGCATCGCGAGAACGTATTGGTTGGAGATGAAGAAGGGCTGGAGTGCGTCTACACAATTGCTTCTGACATCGACGACTGGGATCACTACGAAACCCTTCAGTTGTGGGCAATTGACGACTATGTCCGTTCAAATCCTGAGGATTCGGATAATGCAGAGCTATTGAAACGAGGCGCCAGTCAAAGAAAACAGTACTTGAAGTGGGGAAGGGATACCCTCAACTGGGCAATCTACGTATTCAGGAAACCTGGGACTATACAGTGAATCTCTTATACAACCAATTATAGTGAGTTTTCCAAGTACGCTAGAGATGTACACTATCTGAATTGGTGATACAAATGGAGGAGATTCGAGAAGACCTAGCTTCAGAAGGATTGACTCCGAGGAAGCTGGTAAGGCTCATCCTTTATGCTATTGCCCTGGCAATGGGTGTTACAATCATCATACTACCGATGGTTGGTCAACCGGTTGACCTATCAATGGCAGGGATTGCTCTGGCCTGCCTCGGTATTGCAGGTTTGGATCAGGTCACAGGCTAATGACCAATTGGACCCGTGCCGCTCGCA
>CAYFTD010000372.1:0-3110 GCA_964345915.1 uncultured archaeon | reverse complement strand
ACCACACTAGCCTTGCGCCTCTTGGTCCTCAGAGTGACAACCGGGCTGGCTAGGAGAGGGTGTTCCAGATGGTATCCGGCAAATTCCACTGAGGGTTCCTCAAGAAGCGTCCGTCGCAGAAGATTGCAGAACCCATGGTCCTCTCCCTGAAATTCAATCCTTAGCTCATAGCGATCATGTTCTAACACTATTGGTTTCATTCTAATGTCTCCTCCTGCCCCGGTCTCTTCCACCACGGTCTCTGTCGCCGCGCCGGTCGTCGTAACGTCTGGGCCCGGATCTCCCTCCACGTCTATCAGAGGGGCGACGCCTATCACCCCGTCGTCTATCATAGGACCTTCTACGCGGTGCTAGGTCCTTTCTCGACTCAATACCAAACAGGACTCCGTAGTCGTTGGCCACTTCACGAGTTTCTCTATTCTCACACCGTAGGCAGAATAGGTTGTTGTAGGTAGTGAGTGTCAGGTCATTACCACACTTCACGCATTTGGCACGTAGAACACCCAGTTCAGGGCCTACAAGACTCATCTCGACAGGGACCTCATGAGAGTTCAGGGCAATGCCTCTAACAATGTCGCCCTGTCTAATGACATCAGCCATGGACCTCACAAAGCGCCGAGTAACATTGCTAATGTGAATCTCCCCATGAAGAGGATTGAAGATGTCATTACCATTCCTTTTCACAATTGCAACTTCCGCACGTTGTTCGTAAGCATTGGTCACCTCACCTATCAGAATATCGCCCTTGACAGGGAGTGGCAGCTTCATCGTACCATCAGCTGCAAGCACCCTTATGCTGCGTTCCTTCAGGTCGATTGCAACGCCGCCTGACGTGGCTGCAAAGACAACTCCGTTTCTCTCATATGTGCCAAAGCCAGGACTCAGTTCTTCGATCACGCAGAGCTGGTCTCCAGGCACAACAACATCCCCACTTTTTACGTCAGCCATTGTAGTCACACTCTTTGTCGTATAATGCGGTAAAGGTCCACTCCAATTAGATGTCTGGGCTTCTTGTGAAAGTCGTAGATTCTGTCTATTGGAAACTCGAATGTTTCGACCTGTGTTACTTCTCCTCCAAGGTCTTCGATTGTGTTTCTCAGGAAGGCTCTATTCTTCTCGCCTGCTAAGTGTATACTGTAGGTAATCTTCGCTATTGATACTGCCTTCCTCAGGAATCTCAGGTCCGCACCTCTCTTCTTGACACCGAAAGGGGGGTTTGTCACCACAGTATCTATGGGGCCTTTCACTTCGAATGAGGAAACATCCCCCAGGACCCAGTCTGTAGTGTCGTCAGTCCCGAGTGCGACTGAGTTCTTTTGAGAGACCTTTAAGGCTTTGGATTGCACATCAATGCCGATGGTGCGTTTTGCGCCTAGAAGAGCTGCGCCGATGGCGAAGATGCCATCCCCACAGCCAAGATCGCACACTGTCTTGCCTGCAATATCACGATGTTCCATTTGTGCCGCATAGAGTATTGCGGCCGCAATCTTCGGTGGTGTGGGGTATTGTTCTAATGAAACGTCATGTTCATCAATGCGATCCATTGATTGTAGTTCAATCTCCAAGTCTCTCAGGCGCAAACCATAATCACTCTCTAGGTGCGGACAACGGATTCTGCCTTACGAGATTCCTAGATGAATGCTGCGGACTGAGGCCGAAAGGCACCAAAAGAAACTAGTACTTGGGAAGGCCGGGTAATACGTACCTTTAACTTGGAGGAAGTTCCATTGGAAACAATGGTTGTTCCATTGGAACTTGCCTGACTTTCGGATGGAGACGCGGAGGCAAATGGAGAAGCCACTTGACAAACTGTTTGACAAATTCCTACAGGGACAGGCCATCTTTAGAGATCGCAATGCACTTCGGCCAACGTATGTTCCTGAGAACCTGCCGTACCGTGACGACCAAATGAACCGGATTGGGGCGATTCTTGGGCCTGCGCTTCGAGGTGCGCCACCATCAAACATCCTATGCTATGGGAAGACTGGTACAGGGAAGACTGTTGTTGCTCGTTATGTCCTAGACCTACTAGTTACGAAGGCCAAACAGAGCGGAGTAACTCATCCGTTGACGGCCCATGTGAACTGTCGGATTGTGGGCACCAACTATAGAGTGTTGCGACAGCTGTGTGAAGATATCAATGCAAGGATGCCAGATGGCTCCGAAGTGCCCTTCACTGGTCTACCCACGGATGAGATTAGGTCCATATTCAAGAAGAAGCTTGACTCGGACTCTAACATAATGGTGGTTGTGCTCGATGAAGTTGACTCTCTTGTCAAACGTGACGTCAGTCAAGGCAACGACATTCTCTACGGTCTCACCCGAATGAATGGAGAGTTAGAACAGAGTAGAATCTCAATAATCGGGATAAGCAACGACCTGAAATTCAAGGAGATGCTGGATCCTAGAGTCCTATCTACTTTGGGAGAGGAAGAGGTGATCTTTGCACCATATAACGCAGTTGAACTGAAGGGGATCTTACAGCAGCGAGTGGATATTGCCTTCAACAAGAGTGCTGTGAGTGATGAAGGTGTGATTAACCTCGTAGGAGCACTTGCCGCTCAGGAGCATGGAGATGCAAGAAGAGCACTTGATCTCCTAAGGACTGCTGGGGAACTCGCTGAACGCACCGGCGATGTGAAAGTGACCCAAGGACATGTCCGTGAAGCTCAGAAGATAATAGAGAGAGATACCATCACGGAGGCTGTTAAGACCTTGCCGCTGCAGTCTAAGGCCGTACTGTTTGCTGTCTACGCCTTGACCAACAAGGGGCAACGGGACATCTTCACTGGCGAGTGCTACAACGTATACTCTGAGATTGCGAAGTCATTGGCTTTGGACACGCTCACCCAGAGACGAATCTCGGATTTGATTTCGGAGCTTGACATGATGGGGCTCATCAATACAAGTGTCATCTCGAAGGGTCGCTACGGCCGTACGAAGAAGATACGTCTGGCGGTTAGTAAGCAGCAGATTGGTACGATTCTTGATGAGGACGTGCGACTCAGCAAAATTGCAGACGAAGTTCTGTAGACACAAGCCTCGTCAATCTCATGATTGGGATGATAGGTCATGGAAGAACTTGAGCTCGGGGGCACCTGTCGTGAGAT
>CAYFTD010000371.1:0-10454 GCA_964345915.1 uncultured archaeon | reverse complement strand
CCAGGAACGTGCTTGGTTGAGAAGATCACTGAGGTCTTATCATTCTCAGTAGGAGTCGGCTTGACCTTCGACAACACAAAGAAGCGAGTGTAGTTGTTCTGGTTGTCTGCGATGTCCTCGGCCAGAATCTTCATTCCGTATATCTCAGCAGCCCTCTCGCTTGCGACTGCAGCAGCATCTCTCAGCTTCTCATCCTTAATCATCTTCACACTTCCAGCTGTATCATATGTAGACACCAAATCGAAACCTTGGCGTTCTAGGAAGTCCCGACATTGTCCAAGCGCCTGAGGATGTGAGTAGACGACTCTTACTCCTTCAATCGCTGTACTTGGGTCCGCTATGAGACAGTGAGAGATTCTCAGAACTATCTCGCCACATACATTCAGATCGTACAGCAGAAACAGATCGTATACCTGACTGACGCTGCCTTCAATCGAGTTCTCGATGGGAACTATACCATACTCAGTGGCATCGGAACTTACTTCTCTGAAAACGTCGGAGAACCGTTTGCAGGGTGTGGGTTGGGCGCTGTTTCCGAAGAAACTGTAGACCGCGCTCTCACTGTATGCACCTGGTTCACCCTGATATGCAACTTCGATGCTTCTTCTGGATTCTGTCATTTCACAATCCTTAGACTGCTGACTTGTCGCGCTAATAACACTACGGTTGTCCGCCGGCCGAATAGGAGGTCCTGTCAAACACGACAAGGGGCTGGGCAACGCATGAGGTATTGGCCCTGAGTCTGGAGGAGCTTATTTCCAAATGGGGTAAAAGACACTCGGAGATACTAAGAGTCGGACATGAGTTTCTCCACGAGTTGTTCATGAGAGGATTCAATTCCCGCGGGGTGTCACTCGAATACTCACTACCTCTTTCTCTCTGTAGATCTCTGACCATTGTTCAGATGTCAACATCTCTCTAAGCTTGTTCTTGGCACCCTTTCTCATACGCTCACTCGTGTATACTATCTTGTCCACTTTGACTGGCACACTTGGATCATCGTATTCCTCTCTATCGTACTTACGCATAGTAGCTTCGAGGTAATCATGAAGTGTTTCCAGCTGGTCTTCGATGGCATTCTTCTGTTGAAGCAAGTTGTAGTACTCTTCACAGATCTCACGCATCTCTTCCTCGAATTTCTCTTGCAGACTCATTGTATAGGCCTCTTTTCTCGTGAATACTGTCTTCTGTCAAAATGCTCAGCCATCTGAAAAACAAGTTGGTGCGGAGGGAGGGATTTGAAGTTGAGATGTCGCTCCAGGACTGGTTCGCTTCAGAAGAGGCAAGATAGAAGAAGCCGAAGGATACGTTAGAAGGGCGACTGAATTCCATCCAAGAGTACGGCAAGCAAGGAAGGCACTAGCCGCAAGCCTCAAAAAGCTATGAAAGGAAGAGGGGGCTGCTAAGACAAGAGCCAAGGCAACGTCGTCTTGATTTACCTAGCAGCTCGTTTCAAACACTATTTCTTCCGTTTGATGAAGACTAGAGTGAGGACAAGAACCACGGCTATGCCACCAAGCAGAACCAAGGACTCAATTGGTAAAGTTGCTCCCCAAAAACCATCAGCAGGTGGAGAGTAGGAACACAGCACGACATCCTTGTCAACTGTCCTAAATATGTAGAGATATCCGTCGGCACCTATGGCCAGAACGCCTCCTGGGATTTCCCGTTTGCTTTCCTCAGTTAGCAATTTGCTCTCTATGAAGGCGCTAGTATTTGCGTTGAAGTGGAGCAACCGAGATTCCAAAGCGAATCTGTCCAGATATACTGAGATAAACAAGGACCCATTGTCAGACATAGCGTAGCCAGTACGAATAATGGATTCATTCTTCTCTAGGCTGTAATGAATCCTGTATGTTGTATTCCATTGTTGAACTCCATCTTCGTCTTCTTTTGTCAGAAGAAGAGAGTGTGCATTGTCCGATGTGTGGATACTGTCAATTCCGTAGATACTTCCATCGGGACCTAACATCCACTGATTGAATTTAGACCCATTCCTAACTATCGTTCCAGCTGAGTCCCATTCGCGCACATGGTCAGAATCGTGTGTGTAGATGCGACCATCAGACGTACATGCGACTTTGAGGCCAAACACATCCGAAAGAGTTGTCGCCCAATTCTGCATGCCATTCTGATCGTATTGTGCCAAAGTTAGATTGATGTTTGGATGTCCCTGGCCTGTGTTGACAAGGACATAGACAAGACCATCATCATCAACAGCCACAGACCTAGTGAAATCCGCGTTCCCGTAATCATAGTCCCTTGACCATTGTAGAGAACCGTCATGACTCAGCTTCGTCAGGACTATGTCACTTGCATCATCATAGGAGTGGGTGTATCCGGCAACATAAACGCCATCTTCAGAAACAGCAAAAGAAGAATACTCTACGTAGATATCATCAATTCGGTGCCACCATACCAACTGCATATGCTGATTCCATTTCAGCACAACTGCTGATTTGAAATCAGAATAACCGGAATGAATTAGTCCATAGATTGAACCATCAGCAGTGGCAATCAAGCCCTGAGCTGAGTCGTAGAATGATTCAGCATCTTGTGCATAATCCGGATCAACATTTGAGGCAGTTGTCTGCCAGGTCACCTGTCTGCCAGGAATCATAACCGGTTCATTGGGAGCTGCTGTACGAACTGCATCTATGCTTATAGAATGCAAAATGCCCTCAAAGGAACCCGCATAACTGAAATCAGACAGGTGCTCATTAGGTTCAAGAACCACTGCAACTGCAATAGTGTCTGAAGGGTCCTCCTGAATGCCATCTGTATTCTGAATCATGCCACCGAATGCATCTTCTATATTCCCTGCAGTGATATCTGGAGACCAAGCAGTGTAGCCGTAGCCCAGAGTATTACCAGGAGTTGGGATCCAATTTCCAGAGGAGTCGATGAAGTACACCCTAAGGGAAGCAGAAATAGATCCAGTAAAAGTCGCGAAGTCCCCGGTTGTTGTAGTCGTCATCTCAATGAGCAGATGCACATTCCTCGGAAGCTCTTCGTATGGCCATCCAAAACTGAAAGAGCAACCAACATAGTCACGTTCATCACCAGTTGTGTTGATCTCCACTCCTGAAACATGCATCCAGCTCAATTGAACAAAACCATAATCGCCAGAGCTTTCTGAAGAAGAATGCCAGGCTGAGAATTCGTCCGAGTCCCCGTTCTTAAGCAACTCAGGCTCGTCAAGTAAATCATAATTAGGATTCATCTCTGTGATAGCGACTGCGGAGGGAGAGAAATCCGCAAGGTCGCTAGTCATAGGTCTTCCAATCACTGCATTTGCCTGTGAACCAACCATTATGACAAGTAGAAGAGCGATAGAACATAACATCATACGCCTCATAATCTGGCCCTCGAAGTGCAGTTGGTCTTCGAGAAACTAATAAACCTGCTGAGATGGATGATAATTACTCCATGTCATGTTTCTGATTAAAGCAGAATGGACTCATAGGATACTCAATGAAGATGCATTCGTGGGAATCTCATAGGTTCCATTATGTCAAGGACATCATCGACATGTGCACTGAGCTATGGATAATCCCGGTTTCGAATGGATAGATTCGGAATAAGAAACAAGAAAGGAATGGTGCGGAGGGCGAGATTTGAACTCGCGAACTCCTACGAGACTAGGCCCTCAACCTAGCGCCTTTGGCCAGGCTTGGCAACCTCCGCATGAGTATGTCGTCAATCGAATCGTGGTTGCTGTTGTGAACCTCTTAAAGATGTCGGACATACAAGGGCTATTCTGCCTCGTATCTGTCTGGTTCTGCGAAGAAGTCCATTGCAAGCACGAACGAGTTCGGTACTGCGTGATGAACGACGCCTTCAGGAATCGAGTAGGTGTCCCCCTTCTTGTACACTCGGGTTTCATCGCCTATTGTGAGAGTCAATTCGCCCTCCATTACCACTCCAAACTGAGCCGCGTGGCTGTGGGGAGGCACCCTGGCCGTGGGCTCAATCTCAAAGAACGCAATCTGAAAGCTCGTTCCTTGCGCCAGCCACCCTTCGACACCCCTCATAGAGTGCTTGACTTTTGGGAGGCTTTTGATGAAGTCAGGATATGTTGCTCTAGTCATATTGGTCACAGCTTTCGGAGTATAGGTTTTCTCCTATAACACTTGAGTCCTGAAATCAAGATTGTGTTGTTGATGGAATGAAAGAAACGCCCATATGACATGGGCAAATGCACATCGCCCAGGGTTTCGGCCTTTAGCTCGCTCTTCAGAATGATAGCGAAAGGCCTAGGCACAAGAAGAGAAGAAATCAAACGAGTTCATCTCTTCTCAATCTTTTGGATTCTACTGAGCAAGGATCGTTGTCTTTCTCTCTGAATCAACCACTTCCTCCATTCGCATTATAGTGGGAATGAAGCGCCCTACCAGCCCAATCAGGATTATTCCAACTCCGCTGATCAGGAACCAAGTGGATGCGCCCAGAGCGTCCGCAACCGGGCCAGCTAGAGCAAGGCCAATGGGAGCCATCATTGGTGACAGACTGACTATGACCGAGAAGACACGTCCCTGCATATCCTGAGGTACTACTGCCTGCAGGATTGCCATCAACGATCCGGAGGCCATTGGGATCATGATTCCTGCGAGAAACAGTCCTCCGACAGCCATGAAGAAGAAACTGCTTGGTGTCAAACCAACAGCGAGGACAGCGACTCCAGCGATAATGACGGCTGACACCACTGTGACCATGCGCCGTTTGAAGCCACCCCACACGCTCAATGTTAGTCCACCTAGTATCATGCCGACTCCCATTGCTGACTGAAGCCAGGCCAGTTCAAACGCTCCACCGCTGAAATGAATCAAGGCCAAAATGGGAATCAGGGAAGTAGCAGGAATCAGAATCATATTGATCATCATCAACGCAAAGAGAGTGAACTGGCCGCCTTTCCATCCTAGAAGGAACCCAACCCCTTCTTTCATGTCTGCCAGAAGAGTAGAAGAGTTCTCTTCAACTGAGGACTCTTTCGTTGGCTGAGGGACTCCAATCCACAACAATGGTAGTATTGCCATAGCTGCAGTCCCGACATCCATCATCAATATAGTCTGGATTGGCAGAATGAAGAGGAGCAAAGCACCGAGTGGAGGAGCGGCTATTTGAGCCAGACCAGAAAGGGTCTGATACAAACCGTTAGCTCTGGAAAGGTGTTCGTCTGGCACCATAAGCGAAACTGAAGCTTGCAGTGCAGGCCATTGAAACACTCCAGTAGCAGAACGAATCGCCATCACAGCATATACGTGTACAATCTGCGTAGACCCGAGTGCGAAGAGAGTCGCTAGTAGAACAATCATAAGGGCCGCAATGCCATCTGAAAGGATCATTACCTTCCTTCGATCCCAACGGTCAACTAAGACCCCAGCAACAGGGCTAGCTATGATCTGAGGCAAAAGAGCCACAATCGTACCGATTGCTAAGACCGTCGCACTACCTGTAGTGAGAGTCAACCACCAGACGAGTGCAAACTGCACAAGTGCGCTACCCACAAGAGAGAAGGCCTGACCTCCGAGGATCTTCATGAAGTCTTTCATCATATGCTTCTTCTCAGCCTGGGGCTGTTGAGCTGTCGACAGCATATCTGCAGTGAGATCTACTGACTCGCCAGCAGCATGCATGAATTCTAGAGTTTGATGTTTCTGTTCGAGTTCTGTTTCAAGAGTCAATTTCATAACAGTCCTTTACAGCGATTTAAACCGACCAGTCGGTTTTGAATTGCTTATCAAACTAACCAGTCGGTTTTATTAATAAGTCTTTCTCCTGACGTGGGACATCAGACCTATTGAAGACAGAACAAGGGAAATTCAATGATATTGCCTTCTCAGCTACTTCAAGGTCTGTTGCAGTCTCAGTAATCGAAACACTTATCGGAAACTAACCAGTCGGTTTCATTAGAAAGAACTAGAAAGATGTGTGCGTGAAGTTGACACCAAAAGTAACTGCAGAAAAGAAGAAGCTGATTCTGGACACAATAGTTAGTGCAGCAGAAACCCTCTTTGGCAACAAGGGGTACCATGGGACTTCTATGGATGACATAGTCAAAGAGAGCGGCTACAGCAAGGGCGCGATATATGGTCATTTTGACAGTAAGGAACAGCTCTTCTTAGCTGTGCTCGATAGGCAGACAGGTGCGAGCTTGGAAACTATGAGGTCTCACTTCTCTCCCGATGATTCTGCCTGGACAAAGCTAGAGAAGATCTTGAACATGGAAACCGACAGCATGTCCAGACTCTCAGATGAACAATGTCGGCTTTCTTTTGAGATTCAACTACAGATTTCTAGACAGGACTCTTGGAGATCTAAGATGGAAGAACAATACGCACGAGCGCTAAGATTCATAGCTGAGATAGTCGAGGAGGGAATACGGACCGGGGAGTTCGAGCAAGACATAGACGCCGAGAGCGTGGCAGCTATACTAGTAGGAGCTTCAAACGGCTTATCACTCTATTCACTTGTTACTAGCAAGCCGTTCAACTGGAAGAAGATCAATGACACTCTTGGCGCCATCCTACACAGAGGGTTGGTCGTTAGCAGCAGGTGAGGGGACTCCAAGCCAGCTTGGCATTGTCTCGGGTATTCGCTAGAGTCTATTGCTGCTTTCAACTAGTCCAAAGTGATGAAGAAATGGAGCCCCGGGCGGGACCTTCGGCATCGCAAGAATGCTTCAGCTTTCGAACCCGCGATCTATTGCTTACGAGGCAATCGCCGTAACCACTTGGCCACCGGGGCTTGATTCACGGCGAGTCCGCTCGTGAGTGTTAATAAAAGTTTATCATGAACGGAAATCGACTTGCACCGGAGGTCTCTCAATGACAATGGGTGAAATGGGAGAACGTCGATTTCTCAGGAGTATACGTGATCTTGTGGGTGAGATAGATGGGGCACGACTAGGTTTCGACGACGATGCATCAGACATTCCACTTACAGATGACAAAAGCATCGTGATCAATGTTGACACCCTTGTCGGGAGGACCGATTGGCTTCAGGGAATGACAGAGGCACAGGTAGGACGAAAGACAGCAGTTATGGCATTGAGTGACTTGATTGCCAAGGGAGCATCACCTGTGGCTACAATGTTGTCTCTCTGTGTTCCGCAGAACTTTGAAGCAGCTGCCGCCCAAGAATTGATGCGTGGCTTCTCTCAGTACTGCTTGAAATCCCGTGTGCCCTTCATCGGCGGCGATGTTGGGTCTTCCAGTGATGTTGTACTCACAGGAGTCGCTATCGGATTAGCTACCCCAGATGGAATCGTATCGAGGGGTGGTGCCAAGAGCGGCGACATAGTTGCAGTCACTGGAAAGTTCGGCCTGACTTCTGTAGCTTTTGAGATCCTTCTGAACGGCAGGAAGGCAGAAGACGACCTCAAGAGCAGGGCGCTTGGAGCTGCTTACAAACCTGACATCCACTTTGGATTTGTTTCTGCTCTTGTCAAGAAGGGGGCCATCACTTCATCAATGGACAGCAGCGATGGTCTCGGGATCACACTAAACACTATGGCAGCACACAGCAAGCTTTCCCTCCTGATAGAACACTTGCCCATTGCTGAAGACGTGACCCACTTTGCAAAGGACATCGATGTCCAAGAAAGGAAGTTGGTAATGGAGGGCGGAGAGGAGTTCATTCTTGTGCTAACTATCCCACATGACCGTTGGGACGATGCGTTGGGAATTGCACAAAAGACCCACACACCACTTTGGAGAATAGGCCATGCTCGTGAAGGCGAAGGTGTACAGTTAGAAACTTCAGAGGGGCATGTTGAGATTCCGCCGAAGGGCTACGATAACTTCAGGGAGTGGGAATGAGCTGGACAGGATAGTGATTGTTGATGGCTACGTGGATGAGCCCACGTGTCTAGGCGTTCCGCCCTACATCAGTCCCTATCCGCGGTACATAGCAGGTGCAATCTGGACAGAGTCTCCAAGAACGGAGGTCATATACCAGACCGTAGATGAGCTTCGCAAGCTGAGAGATCCTCAACATAAGTGGGCAGATGCCGACATGGTGCTTCTGATTGCCGGAATGATAGTACCCGGCAAGTATCTCGGAGGCACTCCAATATCAGTCAAGGAAGCAAAGCGACTATTCTCAGAAGCAAGGATTGAGGATGCTCCCAAACTCCTTGTTGGGCCCTGGGCACGATTCGGTTGTGGTCTTGAAGGCGGGCGTCTAGCCCTCGGCTCAGAAGTCCTGTCCCCACCGTTTGACTACATTGTGTCTGGTGATTCTGAGGTGGTACTAGCAAACATCATGAAGGCAGACGGCGACATCTCCGCAGTGGACATCGCCGCAGAGAGAGAAACTCCGGAGGACCTCCAAGAATACTCAGTGCGTGGGGCACATCTGATACCGCAGCATCCGGGATACAAGCGCAGGTACATGATATGTGAGATTGAAACCTACAGGGGGTGTCCCCGTTACATCACAGGCGGCTGTTCATTCTGCACCGAACCACTCTACGGAAATCCGAAGCAGAGGAAAGTGTCTGACATTGCGAAGGAAATCGAGGCTCTCTATCGTCAAGGCGTCAGAGCATTTCGTATTGGCAATCAGGCAGACTTGTTCACCTACGGGTCCAAGGAGATAGGCGAGGTGGAGTTCCCGAGGCCCAACCCAGTCGCCATTGATGGTCTGTTCGAGAAGATACGCGCAGTTGCCCCACAGGTGCGAGTCCTTCACATAGACAATGTGAACCCTGGCACATTGGCTCACCATCCTGATGAGAGCAAAGAAGTGGCCAAAGCAATCATCAAACATCACACTACCGGAGATGTGGCCGCCTTTGGAGTAGAATCGCTGGATCCCGAAGTGATTAGGAGGAATAACCTGAAGGCCAACGAGGAAGAGGTGATGGACGCAGTCCGGCTTCTCAATGAGATTGGAGGCCAACGGTCACCATGGGAGTTGCCTCACCTCCTGCCGGGTATCAATCTTCTCTATGGTCTTCCTGGAGAAAGCAAGAGAACCCTTGAGTACAACATCTCGTTTCTAAATCGTCTAGTTGAAGAGAACCTCATTGTGCGCAGGATAAACATCAGGCAGGTGATTGGTTTCGCTGGAACTCGGGTCGGGAGCGAAACACGGAAGGTCATCAGGAGGCATCAGTTCTTCCAGCATAAGAAGAGGGTAAGGGAAACAATAGATGTTGAAATGATGAAGCGTGTAGCTCCCCATGGCACGGTCATTCATTCTGCATTTTTCGAGGATCAGAGAGGTAACATTAACCTCTTGCGACCCTTAGGGACCTACCCGTTACTATGCTACATGCCCGATGGACAAAGCACCGGGACAATGATGAATGTCTTTGTCGTTGGTCATGGCCCAAGGTCTCTCAAAGTATTGCCCTTTCCATTCAAGGTTGGAAGGTCCTCTTTGGCGCAATGGAGGGCTGTACCAGGGATAGGTTCCAAGCGTGCGGCACGGATAAAGACGGTTCCGCTTCTTGAGAGTGTAATTGAGCTTGAAACGCATATTGATACAAACTTACCAGAGTGGTTCAAACGCACTTTGGATTTCGAGGACTATTCATAGGAATCCAATCGCCTTAGAATGAGACGCATGGCGGGCCCGGCCGGATTTGAACCGGCGATCTCTAACTTAGAAGGCTAGCGCCCTATCCAGGCTAGGCAACGGGCCCTGAGTGCGTTTCGCTTTGATTCTCTTAAAAGACAATTGGTTAAGAACGCTTCATGAATCTCAACAAGCACTCTCTATGACAGCTCGATTCTCTGGACGCTCTCGAAATCGTCTACTACAATCATCTTCTCCACTTGAACTTTCATGACTGCACAGTCAGGTGATTTCAGGAAGTCCGTGAGGAAGGGGTGCTTCTTGACCAACATGTCTGCTAGCTTGCTTCGTTCAGGCTCGCCTGTATCCACGGCAGTGCCCATCACGGTCGCAGACGTAGTACGACTGAAATCAGAAGGCTGGTTCTTTCGGTCATCGATTATAAGAGAAACACGTGGATTCGCACTTATCTGACGGTACTTCAATCGGTTTCTCATAGTTGCAAAGAACACGGCTCTGAGGTCTTCGGTGAATCTGAAGCCCACCAGACACGTATACGGCTCGTCCTGACTTGACGTTCCGAGCACGGCAATCAGCTGGGTATTGAAGAGATTTGTCAGGCGCTGGTGGGTTTTGGAATCCATGCCAGTTGTATTCATCTTCAAGATCCCCTGTATGACAGCAATCTATTGACAAAGCATTGTGATATAGTCACTGGTCAGCATACAGGGCCTTCTGTAGATTGGCCGCCGAGTGGAGGTCTCACTCAACGGCCACCAAGAATCCTACCCAAGATGGTAGAACTTGGAGTATTTCTCCTTCTTCAATAGCGGAAGTAGCACCAGCACCACGATTATGATGGCTGCGGCCCCCAAGGCGACGAAGTAGATGATGGGTATTGTGAATTGTCTGTTCGCGATACCAACTGC
>CAYFTD010000370.1:0-20189 GCA_964345915.1 uncultured archaeon | reverse complement strand
CGGTGCGTATCTTATGCCGCCCTTGGTCGGCTCAAACACTTTGCAATGTTGAACTCTATACCCTTTGAAAGCCTTCACCGATCCATCATCCATAATCACAGGAAAGCTTGTTGCCAGTTGTGTACAGGGGCTCTTGAGACATTCACATTCTCCTTCTGCTATCCCACTAAAATGCTGAATGGCATTGTCGAATTCAGCTTGAACCCTTCCCAGAAAGGCCATGTTCTCTATCATGCTTACCACTTCAAGTCAGAATTGAATCTCTAGGTTCCTTCGCCGAACGAAGCTGCTGGAGAGCTTTGAGAATCTCCTGCGGACTGTGTGCAAGCCTTGGCTCCACAAGCCTAAGTTTGAACGGACACTCGACACACAAGGTTGCCCCGGCTCTTTCGGCCCCATGCTTGCATGCCTGCGCCGTTATGTCCAATAGTGGAGCGTGCCCTCGTTCATCAAGCACGTGGCGCTCCAAACAAATGACTTGGCTGGACTCCACGTAGTCTATAGCGTATATCTTCTCCAAGAGACTGTTGCTCGTTTCGCGTACCAGCTTACTCATCTCCGTTCGATACCTAGAAACACCTGACACCTCTTGAAACCCGCGAGTACTTATATGATAATTACACTATCTGATGCGATGATGTACATTGTTGACAATGAAGTGCTATTAGAATGTCAATACTTGGCAATGAGAGTGGTGTTTCGTATTGCTAATGTCATACATACTTCGAATTCTAGTTGTCAATCTTGGTACTTTCGAGAGTCATGGTTTAGCTTATTGGTACAACGGAGGGAGCAACGATGTCACGACTATTGAGTGATAGCAAGAATCTCCTTCTACTCAAACATCTGTGTTCAGGCAACGGGGTGAGTGTGAATTATAGTAGATTATCGAAAATGCTAAGGAAACATAGAAACACAATCAAGAAGAGAGTCAAAGAGCTCTTTCGTCGGGAGCTTCTAGATAGGCCTGTTTTTCCCTTCATTAGATTGCTGAAGGAATATCCGCTGCTTGCTGTGGCTCGGGCAGATCTTCCGCTTACAGAGAAGATTACATGTTGGATCATGGAAGATGAGAACATCTTTGCTGCCTTCAAGATAAGAGAAGAAGAGTATAACACAATGCTCTTTGAATTTCATACAAGTCTTCTAGGACAATACACGTGGCGTGAATCCCTGGTGGAGAAGGGTATAATCCCCTCGAGGGATACAAGGTTCCCCTCGAATGCCATGTTTTTCTCAAATGAACTGTTGACGAAGTATCAGCCTAACATAGGTTTCAGACTAGTGGAACAAGAGTTTCGTAAGAAGGGTCGTTTCGCCATAGACGGATTCGAACTGGAGGAGTTAGATGTTGGGATTCTGAAACTCCTACTAGAGGGCCATGGGATAAAGGTGAATGAGAACCTTCTCGCCAGAGAGGTTGGAATCAACAGGAGGACCGTTCAGAGCAGGATTGCCAAGATGATAGAAGAAGGAATCATCCTAAGGCCCCTCTGTCGGTTCCCGAGATTCTTCGTTTCCCCTGGCTTCATATTCGTCTTTTCTCTTGTCGAGGTCAGGAAGCACAAAAAAGACTTGATAAATCAATGGATGAGCGATCCGCATCTCAGTATCATCTATAAGACCAGCACTGGGAGGTACAACTTTGCCTTGTTCGGTAATCACATCAGTGTTGATGACCATCTTAGGTGGGAGGAAGTCTATGCTGACATGTACCCTGGCTGTTTTGGCGTTGTGTCGGCAAACTATCTCACACCTAAGATGACAGTTTCTGTGGATCAGCAAAAGGTTTCTCTTGGCATTCTGGATAGAGCGCTGGAGAATCTAGGCGGGAACTGAAACAGCGATTGGTTCGATTTCCGCCACGGGTCCCATCTACTTATTCAGTTCTGCTTGTCCCTTTGTAGAGCCTTTTGGAAAAACCAAGCCGCTCAGCCTTCAACATTGCGACTCTACTCTCATCGTGTCTACCTTGGAGGTCTAGGACGACACCGAGTCCGAACCAAAGCAGGGGGTCTTCGGGCTGGGTTTCGAGGAGCTTTCCAAACTCGTATTCGGACATGTTCACTGAGCTATTGTCCAGCTCGAACGCCTGTGCAAATGCATTCCTCCCCTCGATGACTTCACCTACTCGCATGAGGGCAACCCCTAGGGTCTCCCACAGCTCAGCCCTGTCAGGGGCCAACTCCGCAGCTCTTCTGAACGCCTCCACATTCTCCTGGAGTCGGTCCTGCAATGAAAGAGCTCTCCCTAGGAGCCACCAAGCATCTGCATTATCGGGTTGGATTTCCACTAGCCTTCTCAGGATGACCTCTGCTTCCTCAGGCTTATGCTCACTCACAAGTCTCATGCTCTGATGCAGAAGCCGTGTTGCATGGTTGCTCATATCCACGGTCATCCCTCATCTTGTCGACTTCTATGCTTCAGCATTGAGGTGCGTCTTAGCAAATTGAGGATTCTCTAGAAAACCTTCTTGTTGACCTCGCCTGACTTCTGGGAGATGAGCGATATGCCTTCCACATCAACGATGATTAGCTCCTTCAAGACCCATCCGAATTTCTCTAAGTTGCCTCGCACCTTTTCAAACTTCTCTCCACTCGTAGCCACCTCTCCTCTTCCTTTGAAGCGATAGCCCAACGCTTTACCGAAGTCGGCGAAGGCGACGCAGATTCTAGGATCTCGTTTGATGTTCGACACAGTTTCCTCTCCGAAGACTCCCCAAAGCTCTAGTGAACCATCCTTCTTCAATCTGCCATTCTTGATGGATACGTGGGGAAAGCCGTTCTCATCAATTGTGGCCACAAGGCCTCTAGAAACCTCTTTGACGAAACCTCTCATCTCGTCTGTTACAAATGACATCACATCACCTCTTGCAGGTTCTCGTGAACTCTCGGCGCACATAGCAGTGAGTTCGACAGTCCAAACTGCCATACACGTGTAACCCTGTGGCTATAAGGCCTAGTCAAGGTGCATTTCTGGGCCCAAGGTACTGGAGTCGGACTAATCCCTTTCCTTCCTAACCTCACCACAAAATGGATGCAAATGCTAAATAGAACGTGAGTCAGGCCGAACAGCCTAACAGTCTGCCGCCTGATGCCAGTCTGATTTCAATGGAAGGTTTCTTGAATGGAAGAAACAACAATCGCAGAACTACAAAAGAAAATGGGATCCGGAGAGCTTTCAGCCCGGAACATTGTTGAAGAATACCTTCGTCGAATCGATGAGATCGACCAAGAGGGACCAAAACTCAATGCCATCATAGAGCTCAACCCTGATGCTCTATCCATTGCTGACTCTTTAGACGAAGCGCGGAAGACCAAAGGTGCACGTGGACCTCTTCATGGCATTCCGGTCGTCCTGAAGGACAACATTGACACTGCAGACCGAATGACGACAACTGCAGGTTCTCTCGCTCTCGAAGGATCAATTCCTTCTCAAGATGCCTTCATAGTGAAGAATCTCCGTGCGGCAGGCGCGATTATCCTCGGCAAGGCAAATCTCAGTGAGTGGGCCAATTTCAGGTCGATGCGTTCAACGAGCGGCTGGAGTAGTCGCGGAGGGTTGACTCGCAATCCGTATGTTCTTGATCGCAATCCGTGCGGTTCTAGCTCTGGATCCGCAGTTGCTGTGGCAGCCAATCTATGTGCTGTTGCCGTCGGGACAGAGACCGATGGTTCAGTCATCTGCCCATCGCAGGCAAATTCCATCGTCGGGATGAAACCCACACTAGGCCTACTCAGTCGTTCGGGAATTGTGCCAATCGCACACAGCCAAGACACCGCCGGCCCAATGGGCAGGACTGTCAGCGACGCGGCAACGCTCCTTGGTGGAATGGTAGGTGTGGATCCAGACGACACTGTTACTGAGGAGAGTCGCGACAAGCTACAGACAGACTACACACAATACTTGGACCCAAACGGGCTGAATGGGGCCAGAATTGGCGTTGCGCGTAACTTCTTCGGCTTCAACGATGAAGTGGATAGAATAATGGGAGTTGCCATCGAAGCGATGAAGAAGCAGGGCGCCGAGATTGTCGACCCGGCTAATGTCGCCTCAGCTGAGAAACTATGGGAAACCGAGTTTGAAGTGTTACTGCATGAGTTCAAAGCGGATCTCAGAATCTACTTGGAGAAACTTGGACCCGAAGTTGCTGTACGGTCTCTGAAAGATGTCATAGAGTTCAATGATCAGAACCGCGAAACCGTCATGCCGTATTTTGGTCAAGACATTATGATCAAGGCGCAGGAGAAGGGCCCACTCACAAGCAAGGAGTACCTAGAAGCCTTAGAAACCAACCTTCGACTCTCACAAAAAGAAGGAATTGATGCGACATTGAAAGAACACAAACTGGATGCCATTGTTGCACCGTCTGGCGGGCCTGCATGGATGACAGACCTTGTGAATGGGGACCATCATTCTGGTGGTAGCTCGTCACCTGCTGCGGTGGCTGGCTACCCTAGCATCACTGTCCCAGCAGGGTATGTGTTTGGCCTTCCTGTTGGCATATCCTTCTTCGCCGGGGCATACAGTGAGCCAATGTTGATCAAGCTGGCTTATGCATTCGAACAGGCTACAAGAGTCAGGAAGCCACCGAGGTGTCTGCCTACTGCTGACTTGGGGGCAGCAGACTGAGTTCTGAAGCCTTTAATCCCTGAGGAATCCACTACATGTACTGTCGACGAATCTCTGGAACCAAGAGATAGAACAGGATTATCACGCCGAGTGCAATTGCGGTGCTGCTCGTTACACGGTCGAAGCTGTACCAGATGCCAAAGAGAATGTTGGAAATACTCAGCACTACGGCGCCCCACCAGGCCCACGTTACCTGTCTCCTGAGAAACCATCCAACGACGAACATGACGATTCCTGCACCAATGAAAAGGAACCCGGAGATGTCGATAGATAATAAGAACGGGAGCCCTGTCAGAGTATAGAAGAGTCCTGTGATGCCCATCAGAAGTGACAAAGCATTCAGGCCTGGATGTTTCTCTGTGAGCTGTTCTTCATTCGCTTCAGACTCGTACAACCGGATACCTCCTCAATTCGTATTCTTGTCAGCTTATAAGCTATCCACACTCTGTGTTTCCGGTTTCCCGAAGAGTCCACATCGTGTAGCCACTCCAAGTAGTCTTCATCCAGCATCTAGTCTATTGACCGGCACGACATTGGGTGAGAGGAAAATAAAGTAGGGTGGGAGTTCTTGAGGCTTGTGGCCATGAACTCCCTAGGCATTAGACCTAGAAACCCTTAGCTCTCACGTGAAGTGAGATCTTGTACCTGGTAGCAGCAGGTAGATTACGATTATAACACTCAGGCCTAGGGCAAGCAGGTTCATGAGATCCAATAGGTCTCCCGTTATGCCTGCTATGATTCCCAAGATGTTGATTATCAGGGTCCACATCCAGGCCCAGCCTTTCGTAGTCCAGAGTCCATAGAACAGAATCAGCCCGATTATGCCTATCAGCAACGGGAAGAACGCAAAGAACATCAGAATGATGTCAAAGATCGTTCCTGTTCCGGCCATAAGCAATATTGCTCCTAATGCGAGCCAGGCAAGAGCTGATATCAACTGCAGTAATGCGAGTATCAAAACGCCTGTTGGTTTATCAGACATATGTCTTTCCTCCGAACCACAACACGGTTGTGGGTCTACTAGCCCTCATTCTACGCACTAATAAGCAAACCTCAGACGAAAGATGAAGGCGCGAATTCGGCTTCGTTACGGCTTGTGGCTCTTGTTCTCCACGGGCATCTGATATGCTTATTAGGCCGAGAAGTTCCGCGTATTTGGAGGAGAGCATGTTGCCCGATGACCTAAGAACCAAATTGCTCAATCTTCTGGCTCGAGAGTTCGAGTACACACAGGCCCTGCACTCTGAAAAGGAGGACATTGCCCGGAAGCTCAATCTAGACGATGCTGACGCACTCAATGATGCACTACAGAATCTGGAGCAGGATGGACTTGTCAACTTATGGGTAGACCCAAGAGGGAAGATCAAGCTGGCCAAGATTACATGGCGTGGACTCAACGAGATTGGTGATGTTTCGCTGCATTACGGACTTGATCGCACATCAAAGGAGAGGTGACTCAGCATTGGAAATACTACCTTGGTGGACTGAAAAGAATCGGCGTTTTGCTGAAGAGGTGCAAGAATTCGTTGACAACGAGCTCCGACCTCTAGGTGACAAGATGGACCACAACCAGGCCATGGAGGTCCAGTGGGATATAAGCAAATTCGTCGTTGACAAGGGATTCCACCCACTCGCAGTACTCGTCGAGGAAGAATTCGGTGGTAGAGAAGAGGGCTACACTGGCTACACGATTCTTAACGAAGAGTTTGGACGATGCTATCTCAACATCAATCCCCTGTTGACAACAGTCTTCGGAGGGGGTCCTGTGCATCTATTTGGTTCACCCGAGCAGAAGGATAAGTTTCTGACTCCCATGCTAAAGGGGGAGGCATGGACCGCGATTTGCGTGACAGAACCTGATGTTGGGAACGATGCCTCGAATATACAGCTCAGCGCTGTCAAAGAGGGCGATGAATACGTCATGAATGGCTGGAAACGATTCATCACGCTCGGGTCAAAGGCCGACTACCTGATGACATACACACTTACTGACCCCTCGGCAGAAGCACAGGCCACACACTCTCACCTGTCAGCATTCTTGGTCCCGCGTGAATCGCTTGGGATTACAGTCGAAAAGCTGAATGAGCTCACCGGCAACGTGGAGATGTTTAACAGTGTCATTCGTTTCAGAGACGTGCGAGTGCCAGAGGAGAACATGATTCTCTTTGAAGGCGATGGGTGGACGGTCATGACCTCTGGCCTGAATATCGAACGTCTAGGAATTGCCGCCACGGTGGGACAGGCTCGGATGCTGCTCGAAACTGCGCGTTCCGATGGCGGTCGAAGAGTGCAGTGCGGAGGTCCGAGATCAAGGTATCAGACTGTACAGACTAGAATGGCTGACATGGCTATCAATCTGAAGCTGGCGCGAACCTACCTCTACGCCTTAGCAGCTCAGCTAGACAGCGGGACAGCAGACATGTTTCAGTTCGGTGTGGACGCCGCCATCTGCAAGATATTCTCCACCGAGGCTCTCATAGACATTGCTGAGGATGCATTGGTCATTCTTTCAGGCGATGGCTACACGGAGGAGTACCTCGCAGCATCCATTTTAAAGAATGCACTTCTTACAAAAGTCACTGGTGGTGGAAACGACATTCTAAAGCTCTTCATCGGAAGACAAGAATTCAAGAGGACTCCTGACCCAGGGCTACTGCCACGGGTACTACGAGGAGTCGACCCCAAGGATCTCTAGGAAGTAGACAAGAATGAGCTTTGAGTGCATTAAGTACGAAGTGAAGGATGGCATTGGTTGGATTACATTCAACAGACCAGAGGTGCGAAATGCTCTCTCTCGACAGACATGGATGGAACTGATGCAAGTTCTACAGGACACTTGGGATGACTACTCAGTACGAGCCTTGGTCATTACGGGAGAGGGTACCGCCTTTAGTGCGGGGTTAGACATCAAGGAGATGAGCACTTTTGGGTTCCAAGGTCTGGGCGAGTTCCTTAGCGTTGTGCTCGATCCCATCGAGCTCCTTCAACGCTATCCGAAACCAGTGATTGCTGCAGTCAATGGTCATGCGTATGCCGGTGGGTTTGAACTCACGTTGTTCTGTGACCTCGTTATTGCATCGGACCAAGCAGTATTTGCCTTCCGTGAGAATCGTCGTGGTCTCATGTCTGGTCTAATGATTGTGAGGGCTCATGAGTACAACATGCGATACATCAAAGAGCTGACATTCACGGGTAGAGCCATTGACGCGCAAGAGGCATATCGTATGGGCATTATTAACCAAGTTGTACCGCATGAGGAATTAGAGAAAGCGGTCACTGAGCTCTGTGAAGAAATAAAACAGGTTGCCCCTCTGTCGCAAAAGCTCACCAAGGAGTTCTTACGGAGGGGTCTAAGAGAGATTGGAGCCCTCTGGGAGCCATTCAACATTCTCTTTAAGTCTGAGGATGTAATAGAAGGATTCGAGGCTTGGATGGAGAAGCGCCCTCCCGAATGGAAGGGGAAATAAGACATCATGGACAAAGCAGGATGAAACAAAGGTGTGAACGAAGTGTCAAAGACGAAGGATGACCTGATTAGTTCCTTGGAGAAGATGGTTAGCAAGATGGACGATCCAAAGTATCAGTCGAGGTTTGCCGACTACAACAAGACTCTACAGTTCTATTTCACTGACAACGAAGAAGTCACATGCCACATAGTGTTTCAAGGTGGATCTGCCAGCATCGTGGACGGAATAGCTGAGGATGCTGAACTGGAGATTACCACAACCACTGAAGCCATTATGGCTATTATGGATGGTTCTCTGAGTCCGACTCGTGCATTCATGGGCGGGAAGGTGAAGGCCAAAGGCCCCATGAATGACCTGATCAAACTTCAGGCACTCATGAAATGATTCTCTGACCTAGGGGGCTTGCCCAATGAGGGCATTCTGTGAATTACTCTCAGGCAACGCGGAGGATTACGGGGACAAATTATCCGTAGTCTATGGTGAATCACGTTTCACCTGGGCGGATCTTGACACTGAGATATCTCGAGTTGCCAACGCTCTAATGCGTCGTTTACCTGATTCACCAAAAGGCAGAGTCGCAATCATAATGGAGAATCGTCCTGAGTATCTTGCGGTTCTCTACGGTGCCCAGAGAGCCGGAATGGTTCCTGCCCCAATTAGCACGAGATTTGTCGGCAGGGAGATTAGGCACGTCTTCGACACTGCTGAACCGAGTCTATGTGTCTCTAGTGTTCACTACTTGCCACACGTGGTTGATGCTCTTTCTGAAATGGAGAACAACCCTCCAATTGTCGTCATTAGTGGCGACACTGAGGTCAAGATACACACCGAATCATGGGATGATTTCGTAAGCGGGGTTTCGACCGAAGATCCAAAGGTCCCGCTTTCTGAGAATGACTTCGGGGTTCAGCTCTTCACAGGAGGGACCACTGGTCTTCCCAAGGGAAGCAACTTCACGCACCGCGCCTTGCTCGACGCCTGCACACTCATTCCTGACCATGGACTGAAACTGATCTTTGAGGGAAGAGTCCCTGAGTCTGCTCTACTTCCTCAAGACTTTGAGCTGAAGTTCTTGGTTCCTACGCCGCTCTATCATCTGTCAGGATTCATGCCCGCGATAATCATGACTGCTATGAAGCGACCTGTCGTCTTCCCTACTGCTCTGAGCTTCTCCCCTGAAGAAGTGTGTGCCCTGATTGAGCGGGAGAAGATAACCTCAGTCTTCATGGTGCCGACTCAGTTCAGGCTATTACTTGACTTTCCTGATCTTCAGAAGTGGGATTTGTCGTCCGTGACACTCCTTTCGTCAGGCGGCTCAAAAATGCCCGCTGAGATGAAGAAGGAGATTCTTACACGATTTCCGGAAACCGTTCTTGTTGATGGCTATGGACAAACCGAGAATATTGGAGCGGCCATCTACTCGTTTCTCACCCCAGATGACATTCCAAAGATCACTGATGGTTACATAGGAAAGCCCATCAGTGGGGTCGAGATGCGAGTAGTGGATGAGAGTGGAAGTGATGTCAGTCCTGGGGAGATTGGAGAGGCTGTCTACCGAAGTCCCTCCTTGATGAGTGGTTATCATGGCGACGAATCTGGAACTAAGGAATCGTTTGATGGGACTTGGTTTCGTACTGGAGACCTGTTCAGAGTCGATGAAGAGGGCAACTACTACTACATAGAACGAAAGAGCGAAGTCATATTCTCAGGCGGAGAGAAGGTCTTCCCCGTTGAGGTTGAAGGCATCATCAGAGAACATCCCAAAGTCGAGAATGCTGTTGTCCTTGGTGTGGCCGACAGAGTATGGGGTCAAACTGTGAAGGCCTTTGTACTCCCAGTTTCTGGAGTTCAAGTGACTCCAGATGAGATCGACAAATGGTGTACCGGCAAGATGGCTGCTTACAAGAAACCCAAACTGATTGTGATCCGCAATGAGCTGCCGGTTGCTGAAGATGGGAAGATTCTGAGGTCGGCGCTGAGGCAAAACGAAGACGCTTAGAACTAGGCGCATTGCGGACTGGTTTCAGTAATCACTTGAGTGAGAATTCGACCTTGCCCTTTTTTGTCGCTGTTCTCAAGACTCGGTTCGTTGATACAAGATTTCTGAGGATACTGTGAATGAACATTCTCCTGAAAACATCTCCGGGACCAAGCCCCAGCCTCTGCATTCTGGTAGATAGATTCCCAAGGGTCATTGGTTCCGAATCGAGTGAATCAATGACCTTCTGTTGAGCATTGCGGAGAGTTTCCAAAGACCGATCAATCGCTTTTCTGACTGTTTCTTCACCTACAAGTGGATTGCCGTGTCCCAGAATCAGAATCTGGGGAGATAGACTCAGAATGAATTCCAGCGTGTTGCCCATCAGCTCAGAGTCCGAAGAAGGAGCCGTCAGAACAGGTTTCATCCTGTGACGGGGGTCCAGCAAATCTCCTGCTATCAGGATTCCCCGTTCTCTGTGGAAGAACCCGATATGACCAGGATGATGCCCAGGCAACGGGGTTGGTTGGAATCCTGTTCTGGCAGGATCCGTATCATCACGAACCACATGAACTTCATCAATCGGATGATTCCTACCCATTGTTAGTCGCATCACTCCCTTGACAAACCATTCTGGAGCAAGAAACAGTTCTCTGAAAGCCACGACCATGAAGGGCCGCTCCCTCTCTAATAGAAGAGGAGTCTGGGCCTTGACAAACGGGACTGCTTCTTCTGATGCCCAAATCTTTGACTGAAAACGGTTCGTCAAAGTGGGGTCCCCTGCTATATGGTCTATGTGTCCATGTGTATGGAGGCAATGAACCTCTTCGCTGGTATCATCCAAGACGCGGTTCACAAGTGGAATCAAGTGTTGTTTGGCGGCATTCCCGCCGCTGTCTATGAGAACTATCCCCTCTTCGCCCCTGAGTAAAACGATGTTCCCCGAACGACGCCAGCCTGCGACTCGAGCACGCGGCGCTGTGTATAGGGATACGCCTTCGGAAACCTCGTCCAGGTACTTGTTGAATGTCATTGTTAACACTCACAGGCAGCTTGGCACTCTGATTTCAGGACAGCAGCGAAGAACCGCTATTGTTTGTTTGGGTTGCCGTCACCCCTAATTGAATATTAACAATAGTTAATATAATAAGGGTTCATACACATAATAATACAACAATTTGGTGACAGATCATGATACTTCGTGAACAGAATGTCTGTCTAAACGTGGGTGAAACTGCTCCTGAATTCTCGCTTCCCGATGAAAACGGAGGTACTGTGCGACTTGCTGACTACCGTGGCAAGAAAAACGTACTGATAGCTCTCCATCCTGGTGACCTTAGCTCAGGCTGCAAAGATCACTTCAGATTCTATCAGCAGCACTTGTCGCACTTCGAGGCACTTGATACCCAAGTTCTGGCTGTAAACATGGCCTCAATTGAGGCGAATAATCAGTGGTTGTCGGAAACGGGTGAGCTTGGCTATCCCGTCCTTGCCGACTTCAATCCTTTGGGAGATGTCACACTGAAATACGACTGCTTTGTCCCCCACGAAGGCTACGGCAAGAAAGTAGTCTTCTTGGTTGACAAAGAAGGATCTCTCCGCCACATCGAAGTCCTCGGTGTGTCAGACGATGCGTGTCCCAACATGGATGGAATCTTCAGCCTGCTGAATGATCTCAACTAGCTCGGCCGGAAGCCTACAAAGCTAGTGTGAGTGATGGGACTCACCCGGGACTGAAAGAGAGAACGAGAAGAGCCTAACGTACTCGATTCCAGAAAGGCCTCCTATCCTGCTAGTCAGCTTCTCGATTCCGGTCCGGGTTCCACTCACCGCGAGGACTTCTAGACAGTGAGTATCCGTCAGATGAATATGGACGGTCGTGACCACGTGAACGTCGGAGTCATGTTGCATCTTCATTAGCTCGGCCATTAGACGTGGCTTGTGCTGGTAGACAATATTCAGTGCTGCAGTATTGCCTTGTTGCTCAGATTCCCATTCACTTTGAGAAATGAAACCACGCATGGCGTCCCTTATCGCCTCGGATCGACCAACGTATTCTCTGCTCTCAACTACTTCGTCGAAGCGTCTAAGCAGGTCCTCCGGCACTGATACTCCGAACCGCTTTAGCTTCATTCCTTCTGCCATCTTTTTGGCTCTCCTGTTGTTGACACGAATTGTTCAGCAAGTAACACGAATTGCTGAAAAGTAACACACTTAAGAATCTTGCACAAGCTCCACTTGACTGTTGGAGAGTGAATGATGCACGTACCTGATGGCATAATCCCGCTTTGGCTTCAGATTCTGCTGTTCGCAGTTAGCGGAATCGCACTGGCCATGTCAATCAGGTTTGTGAACAGGCAGTTTGACGATAGACTAGTTCCATACATGGGTGTCTTGGCCGCTGTCATTTTCGCTGCGCAGCTTGTAAACTTTCCAGTGCCTCCTTTCTCCAGTGGTCATTTGGTTGGTTCGACCCTTCTAGCAGTCATGGTGGGTCCATGGGTTGCAGTTCTCATTATGGCACTCGTATTATTCGTGCAGGCCCTCTATGGCGATGGCGGGATCCTCACATTTGGACTGAACTTCTTCAACATGGGAGTCTTCTCAGTCTTTCTTGGCTACGGTCTAAGCATTCTCTTGTTCAGGGGTCTTTCAAGAATCGGAGACAAGAAGAAGGCCGCGCCTCTCTCCACTGGCATAGCATCTTTCTTTGTGACAGTGAGTGCTGCGTTTGTGTTGGGGCTGCAGCTTCTTTCGGTGGACGGTTTTGGCCAGATAGCGTTAGTGGCCATCACTTCGGTACATGTCTTCATCGGGATTGGTGAGGCTGTGCTCACCTCGGTCATCCTACTCTACTTTGTGAAGGCCAAACCCAGCCTCGTTTCGCTCTTGAGAGATGGCGAAGAACCCAAGAGTGCCGCCATCTTGCCTTCAGAGTCAGAGGAAAGCGAAGAGGGTTTCACTCCTGCTCTTCAAAGTGAGAATCCAATCAAGCCTCTGGTGATGACAGCGCTCATCACGATTGTCTTGGTTGCAGTAACGGTTCTAGGTGGATTTGCTTCGAGTAACCCTGACGGGTTCGAATGGGCCCTATTTGACTTGGCGGGTGTTCCAGAACCAGAAGGCGGTTTCGCTGGAATCTGGTTTTCCATTGGAGAGGGTCCAATCATAGATGTGGTCACGGGATCAATTGGAATACTAGCGGTGTTGGGACTGGGTATCCTTGCTTTCCGGAGAATCTCGAACCATTCTCATCATCATGGCCCTGAAACTGGCAAGTTCCTTCTCCCCTTTGCTGAAGGCAAGAGATCAACTGCACCATTTTCACCTGCTGGTATGATACTATCAGCAATCGGACTGGCAATCGTAGTGACAGTCCAGACCAGCATTCTCATGCTATCTCTTCTCATCTTCATGATTCTCGGCACAGGCATGACAGCGGGGACCAATTGGCGAAGAGTGCTATCAATGGCTGCGAAGTTTGAGATCATTATTCTCTTCTGGGTTCTCCTAGAGCCCTTCTTGTATGGGAGCACAGTAATCCTGACACTGCAACTGCCATGGGGTTCAGTCCCCGCTTATTGGGAAGGGCTGCTTCTGGGAATGGCCATAGGACTACGAATGTTTGCGATACTCATTGCCTTCCTTGCCACACTATCCCACATGACGTTGAGCGAGTTCATCGGTGCTCTGAAAACGCTGAGAGTTCCCGTTTCCGTACTCGGATCTCTTCTTGTCATGTTTAGATACGTTCCCCTGTTCATTGAGGAGAAATCCCGTATGCAGGAGGCTCAGGTACTGCGAGGATACGATCGCGGAACAGGGCTCAGTCGGCTTCGTTCGACGGGTTACACAGTTGGCACTACTATCGACAGAGCCTTCGATCGGAGTGCCACTGTTTACGAGTCCATGACTCTGAGAGGTCTCGGCAAGGGAATGATGATGTCGAGCAGTGGGTTCAGACGGTCTGATTCCATCTTACCTGTTCTTCTCTTCTCACTGATCATGGCGATGATCTTTCTCATACCCCCCATATTGGAGGCGATCTTCATATGACATGCGCAATTGACCTAAACAAGGTGTATTTCCGATACAATGGATTTCGGATGGAAAACATCAATCTTCAGCTTCATGTTGGAGAGCAGAAAGCCATTGTGGGCCTGAACGGCTCGGGCAAGACAACTCTATTCAAGCTTATTGTCGGACTCCTGGAGCCTCATTCAGGTGATGTCTATGTCTTTGACCGGAAGCTCTCCCGAGAGAATCTCTGGGAGGTACGTCAAGACATTGGGTTTCTATTTCAGAATCCCAACGATCAGCTCTTCGCACCTACGGTTTGGGAGGATGTGGCGTTCGGCCCCACAAACCTCGGCTTGTCCGATGAAGAAGTAGCAAAGAGAGTAGAATGGGCTCTTGATACAGTGAAGATGAGCGACTTTATTGACCGACCTGTCAACCAGATGAGCCACGGTCAGGCCAAGAGAGTAGCGCTGGCTGGCATTGTTGCCATGCGTCCAAGTATTCTGATTCTTGACGAGCCTTTCTCAGGCCTAGACTTTGAGATGGTTTCCGGGATTGTTGATATCATTAGAGAGCTTCGCCAAGAAGGGCTGAGCATCATGTACACGACTCACAATCGATTCTTCCTTGAGAACTGGGCCGAATCAGTTGCAGTCCTTGAAGAGGGTAAGATTGTCTTTGATGGTCCAGTGAGTGAGGCTCTATCTACACAGTCAGTGATCAACAAAATGGGTGATTGGACAAGTCTTCGGAAGCGCATGACGAAGGCACGAGTTCATGGCTGAACAGACTAGAGTCTGCAGATGAATAGTTCATAAGCGAGTTCTTAGGTTCTGTTGCCGCCCGCTTGGATCACAACAAAGGCAGGTATTGTGGTGTAGATGTCATCTCTTGAACCAATAGAAGTGAAAGTCATAGGATTGGTGCAGCGAGAATCAGCAGAAGAGAACAATCAAGACCCGAACCTTATTTCGAGGATTGTATTCAATCAAGAACTTGTCCCGGGACTCGTTGGGATAGAGGAATTCTCTCATGTCTTCGTCATATTCTGGATGCATAGAGTGTCGGAATCAGACAAGGTACTGATTCACCCAGGGGCTTCATCAGACCGGCCAGTGGGGATATTCGCCACAAGAGCCCCTGTACGTCCCAATCCTATTGGCTTGACGGTTGTCGAGTTGGTGAAGCGCGAGGAGGACAGTCTTTGGGTCAGGGGTCTTGATGCAGTCAACGGCACCCCCGTTCTTGATATCAAGCCCTATCCTGATTGGGCAAGAGGCCGCCTGCAGATCGTATCAGACTTCAGAATCCCCACTTGGCTACAGGAGAAGATTCATTGACTTAGCCGACCAATCTAATTTTTGTCAGACAATCAACTTCCCGAAAAGGTAAAAAGAAGAATCCAGCGCCAACGTATTCCAGTGACCTTCTCAAATATGCGGAGGTTGCCAAGCCAGGTCAAAGGCGCAGGGCTCAGGTCCCTGTCTCGTAGGGGTTCGCGAGTTCGAATCTCGCCCTCCGCACCATTCCAAACCAGAGAGTCAAATTTAGTCTGCCTATGTCCATGTTCCCTCAGGATTTACAACCTAGTCACTCCTCAGGCATTGGCATCAAGAACATAGTTTCGATTTTCTCAACCCCTCTAATCCCCTCAAGCCTGTTAGTGATGAACAGCGATAGCTCGTACATGTCTTTGACTCGAACAATGCAGACTAGGTTAGTGGGGCCTGATGTCCAGAATACCTGCATCACCTGCTCATACTCGGTAAGGGTGTCGTATATCTCTCTGGATGCACCGGTCCACGAAGTGATGAGAAGCAGGACCTGAATATCATATCCCATCTTACGCCAATCGACATCCACGGTATAGCGCCTGATGACTCCTAGTTCCTTCAGGCGTGCCATTCGATTGCGTACAGAACTCGCACTTAGTTTGACCTTCTTGCCGATATCCCTGAGGGAACTTCTTGAGTCCAAAGAGAGTTCCTCGATTATCTTCTTGTCGAACTTGTCTATTCTCTCTGTTGACCCCATGCGGACCATCTCGGAAAGCCTAACGCTTTCTGAATCCGGCAAGAGATAAACTATAGGTCTATGAATTGTCCACCGCGCCTGTTCTGCTTCTGCAGAAAACGCTACTTGACCCTGGTAATCACACGTTTGCCCATGACGTCCCAGACTTCTACCTCTGCGTTGAGCTGAATCTTCGCGGCCATGTCCTCATCGGTCGGTCGACTCACCTCAAAGGTTTCGTAAGGTTCCCCTGTGTCCATCAAACTCAAGGTTTCGCCCATGTCAGCAATAATGGTAGCACTTCTTTTGTCGATAAGAGGCACGTCAACCATGCGATCGGCTGGCATTATCACGTTTCTCTTCCTATTGTCGAAGAATCCGATTGCGGTAATATTGGCTTTGGCAGCTCCGTGCTTACCGGGCTTCGATTTCTCTATTGATACTATTCTGCACGGTTCTTCTTCGATCAGAAAGTAGCTACCAGGTTTCAGACTCTTTACGACTGTCTTCTTGATGCTCAAAATGTATCACCAGGTGAATCTCAGGCTGTTCGAGCCAGACACACTCTGAGTCATCTAAATACTTTGCGGGATGCTCATCTTCCAATACCACAAGGGCAACAACAAGAGTAAAAGGGAGATGTATTCTCGGGCACTCGGAAGTGTGGATCTTGATTGAGGAGAAGCCGCAAATCCTGACGAAGCGGAGAGCCGTAGGTCTTGTCTGTAAACCTGGTCGACCTGAAGTGGAGCAGGCTGCGAAACGCATTGCGGAGTTCTTAATTTCACAAGAAGTCAATGTAAAGGTGGATCCCGGCTCATGCGGAGTGAAGGACGAGAGGGCTGTTGGGACTCCAATCGAGCAAATGAAGGTAGACTTCGTAATCACAATTGGCGGGGATGGCACAATCCTGTACACGCTTTCCGAGCTGAAGAACCGTGATACACCCCTCTTCTGCGTAAATCGCGGCAGTGTCGGCTTTCTCACAGAAACAAGCACAACAACTGCTCTAAATGCTCTGGAGAAAGTGCTCAAGGGCGAATGTGTGATTGAGAAGAATGTCAATATTGCGTCTGGTATAGAAGACCAGCAGTTTGAGGACGCACTTAACGAAGTCTACGTTGTGTCCGGTGTACCAGGCAGATTGCTGACTTTCCAAGTTCATCTAGATGACGTTCGAATAGACTATGGTAGGGCAGATGGCGCTATGGTTGCCACACCTTGTGGGTCGACAGCCTATGCTCTTGCAGCGGGAGGGTCAATCTTGTCCCCTTATGTCCATGGGTTCATATTCGTCCCAGTATGTCCTCCTCGCTTTGAGCTGAAGTCGGTGGTCATCCCTGATACTTCTGTGATTGAACTTGAGCTCGTGAAGCCCGGGGCTCCAGGCCTTGCTGTGATTGACGGTCAGACAAGGTGGGATGTCAAGCCATCGGAAACCGTTTGGGTAAAGAAGGCAAAGAGCGTGACTAGGTTCATCCGACTGTACGACAATTACTGGGACCGAGTCAACACACGACTAGTACCAAGGACGCTCTAGGTGGCCCGGATATTGACTCTATTCGTTCTAGACGTTGCTGCGTTTCTCTCTCAATGGACTCTTCGATATCCAGACGCTGTCTTTCTGACAACACCAGCTGTACTTGAGGAGATTCGCAATCGGCCAAGTCGAGAGCGAGCTGAGAGTCTTATCTCTATGGACCGACTGAGAGCGGAGTTACCTGAACCTGAGCACATCGAGGATGCCAAGAAGGCCGCTGATGCCGCCGGAGATTTGTCAGTTCTTTCTGCGACTGACATTGAGCTCATTGCTCTTGCACTTCAAGAGTCTAGACTAGATCGTAGCGTTACTATCGTTTCAACAGATCTTGCCGTCCTCAATACTGCTGCATCTCTTGATTTTGATATTATAGATCCTGGTCGACGAATGCGACACGTTATCCGATGGCGACTTAGATGTCCAGCATGTGGACATCAGGAAGAAAAGGATAAGACCAGTCTTGAGTGCCCAGTGTGTGGGACGCAGATGCGACGAACGACCGGGGACAAGCGAGAAATGTCCTGACTCTTAGTATTACTCCAGTTATACTACTTGTTTAATGGAATCCACGAGAGAACTCTCAACGAGGTAGCTAGAAGTGACAGGGAAATCCACACTCACGATTGACCGAGATATTGAGGAAGTCAAGGCGCAGGTCAAGAAGGAGTTGGAAACGGTTCGGGGCTTGATGGACACTTTTGACTACAGGAAGAATAGTCCCGATTGGAAGTCGCCTTTCCACCTTCACAGACTCCGCAGGTCACTACGCATTCACTACCTGGCCTACAAGATACGCGACTCAACTCCGGTACCACTTGGAACGAACGAACTCGAGTGGGATCTAGAGGAAGACATCGACACTATCTAGTCATTCTCCGAGAAGCATCAACTCCAATTTTCTCTCTCTAGCCCTGTTGTCAAAATCACAGAATGCTATTTGTTGCCAACTTCCAAGAGTCAAAGACCCATTCACAAATGGAACTGTCAAACTAGGCCCCACAATTGATGCTCGGATGTGTGAGTGGCCGTTTCCGTCACCCCAGCGAAGATGATGTTCATAGACCATATCCTCCGGCGCAAGTCTATCCATCGCTTCAGGGAAATCCTTCAGAAGGCCGCCTTCGTACTCTATTGTGATTACAGAGGCCGTTGATCCTGGACAAAACACAGTGCATATGCCTTCACTAAGCCCGCTCTGTTTCACGACCTCAGCAACCCTACTGGTCAAGTCAATCATGTCACAGTTTCCTTTGGTACTGAACGATATCGTCTTGTGATACGAACCCAACTGAACTCACCTTGTCTAGTATCTCTTGATACTCATTCACTTCCAAAGAAGCTATGACACCTTTTCCCTCTTTCCTCTTTACGATTGGAAAACACAAGATACTGATTCGCGATCGAGATGGATGGGACGGAGGGACATCATTTGTATAGCCAATGCGTTCTTCCTGTACCCTTGACGTCCTCGGGCGCCCGGACTCCTTTTGACTGGTCCACGAGTGTCAGAAGACGTTCACGCTTTGGAAGAAGCTCGTCTTCTCTTTCCTGAAGGGTCAGAAGCGCAGCCGTTGGATTTCCTTTCTCGAGAGAAAGAAGTACTGCCAGCAAGGATTCCATCTTGAAATCCTGCGTGTTCCTGACAATCTCCTCCATCCGAGATAGTATTCCAGCTATCTCCTCTCTTTTGTCTGGACGATACATGAATGTGGCCTCAAAAACGGCAAATAGGTCCTCGAACGTATTGTCGACTTCGCCCATCCTTTCGAATCCATCTGCTGACCGTTTCAACAGACCTATCGCATTGTCAACTAGGTCATCGTCTTTGGTTCTAAGGGCCTCACTACCTGCAGTTCTCAGCCAAATTGTCGCGACCTCGGGAATCCCCATCTCCTCGTAGACCTTGGCGGCGCGCTCAGCACTTTCACTGGATATCTTGTGGTATGTGTGGCTGGTTGTAGTATCACCTAATCTCATGGAACACTCAGCCGCCTTGCCATAGAATCTCGAACTCTCATCGAACTGTTGAGAAGACCAGAAATCCTCTGCAAGACCAACATAGATCTCAAGTGCAGTCGTTGAATGCAATCTTGCCTCTTCGACTCTTCCGGACTCATCCAGCACTTCAGCAGCAGCTTCAAGTGCCACAGCCTGTGCTTCCTTGTTATCGTTCTTTTCTTCCGAGTTCGCTTGCTCTAGATAGTAGTCTACAACGTCTTGGTAGATCTCGTTTGCTTCGTCATCTCTTCCCCAATTAAAAAGGCACATCGCTTGGTATCTCAGGAATTTCTTCTCGGATTCTACTTCTTCGTTCTCTCTTGCTTTCACAGCAAGTTCACCAAAGAGCTCGCTTCCGCGTTTGAATGCCCATTTGGCCTTCATGTCACTTCCAGCCTCTCGGAAGAGATTCCCGGATTTTACCAGAAGCGGGGCGACCACCTCCGGGACCCCCTCCATCTTTAGATAGGCCTCGGCAGCTTTCATCATGGCATTCTTTCGTGCAGAAGTCAATCTCAGGAACTTGAATGCCTCTTGAGCG
>CAYFTD010000369.1:0-2202 GCA_964345915.1 uncultured archaeon | reverse complement strand
CTCGTTGCTCAACCTACTGCAGTTCAGTTTAAGCTTGCGCTCAAGGCCTCAGGTATGAGTATGCCAGATATGATATAGATCATATAATGTGCTGCGGACAGCCAGACTTGATTGCCTCGTTATGGTTAACAAAGTTGCCGAAGACCGGTTAACTCATAAGTTAGTTGACCTTTTAGTATTGCTTGCCTAAATCAGGTCAACTCTCAAGGTCTAGGAGGCGCGTGGTATGTTCACCAACCTTCGATATCCAACCCCGCTACAGGGACTCATCTGGCTCAGACGTCGTCAGAGAGAAAGGCCATCGGAGATTGCAGAAGAACTGGACGTAACTCGCCCCTTCGTTAGTAAGGCTCAGAGAATTGCGGAAGCACGAATCGATAAGCTGCTTCGGCATGCGGCATCGATTAGCCGAATCAAGGTAAGACACATCAGTACTAAATATGGTATCGCTGTTGGCTACAGCCCAGCATACGACACTGACACATACATCCTCTACTCGCCCAAGATAGGTATCCAGACGTGGTTTGCTCACAAGGGCGAATGTGGAACTTGCGACCAGCTTGACCAGTGCAATGACACACTTAGACAGCTTGCCGATGAATGGGAAGTCCCCATTCCAGACGACAGGCCTCCCACTGATCTATCAGTGTACCTGTTCGACGTGATAATGAGGCGGCTGAAATGGGTCGGGGAGAAGGAATAGAAAGCTCAAAGGCATGTCCACGGACACCTACTTTAGAGAGAAGATTGAGTACGAGTACCGTCCGCAGACCAGTGATCGTGGCTGTCGGTCTTTCGTTCATCTTGACAACCAGTCTAATGTACTACTTGATGCTACCACCAACTTCTCCACCACCAACATCTTCACTACCACCTCCACCACCACTACCGTCACACAGCCCATATGCTGTCATAGCGATTGATGGGGATGCCAACTTCTCGGACACAGCTCTGCTAGAGGGATGGCCTGGCGATGGTTCTTCTGAGAACCCGTTCATAATTGACGGGTTGGAAATTGACCTTGGCGGTGCAGGTGGTCACTGCATAAGCATCAGCAACACGCGAGTCAGCTTCACCATCAGCAACTGCAATATCACTGGTGCTTGGGGGGAGCACTGGTGGTGGCCTGCGTTTGGAATCAGTCTGTACAATGTTTCCAACGGTGAGCTAGTCAACAACACCTGCAACGACAATCTTGTTGGCATCATCCTCGAATACTCGCATTCCAACACTGTGTCCAACAACACCTGCAACAGCAATGACGCTGGCATCTATCTGCGGGGCTCAAATTCCAACATCGTATACAAAAACATGTGCACCAGCAATTTCAATAATGGCGTCCGCCTATTCTTCTCAGATTCCAACACCGTGACCGACAACACCTCCAACAGGAATGAGTTTGGGGCTGGCATTCACCTCCTTAACTCACATTCCAACACCGTGGTGAACAACACCTGCAACGACAACGAGATTGGCATCTATCTCGATGACTTAGGGTCCAACAACGTGGAGAACAACACCTGCTTGGGCAACACTGAACATGATATATACGATGAGTCTTAGTTCGAGAAGTTAGCACACATGGAGTTTGTAGCCAGGGAGTTTGTGTGGTTCCTTGCAGGTTTTGGAATGATTCTTGTGGCTTCCGTAGTTTTGTTCGCGAGATTACGAAGAATGGAAATACCTGAGAATCAGATACCATCATGAAATAGGAAAGCCTAGCACAACAGCGATCACATTGCCAATGAAGAACAGGTGTGCCATACCTAAATGCGGGCCGCTCTGGTGAGATTCATTCAGGCACATCAGCTGATGGCCGGGTTTTCTTGCTTGGCGGTCCCACTTCTTGCTGAGGATTAGTCGCTCAAAGACTTCAACTACACGTTTATTAGAATGCCATAGTTCGCGATACAAGGATGAACCAGCTATGGAACGAGCCCGCCAATCTTTGAAGTGGAGCCAACGGTCTGAAACTGTGAAGACAATAATCGTTCTTGTCATAGTAGTGATTGCAACACTCGGCGGGTATGGACTGTTCATGGTTGCTATGCGAACCACTTCGCCTCTGGTTGTCGTCACCACAGAGTCAATGGTTCCTGCACTTCAAGTGGGAGACCTATTGGTCCTTGAAGGGAGAGCTGCAGAGGACATCCATGTGGGTGACATCATTGTATACGAGGATGAATGGTATACCAGTGCACC
>CAYFTD010000368.1:0-3466 GCA_964345915.1 uncultured archaeon | reverse complement strand
AAGTCCCAGAGAATAGTCGTGAAGCGCAGGAGAAATGAGTCGAGAATCCAGACTATGAGAAACACTACTAGCAAAATCATCTGATAGGTGTGGTTTCGCGGCATCTCTCCCGTGAGGTGGTCGTGGTTGCGATCAGGCATTTTGTTTCACCTGGCTGTACTAATCTTCTTTTGACTTGAAATCAAGGGCCACTGAGTTTATGCAATATCTTAGTCCTGTCGGATTAGGACCGTCATCGAAGACGTGGCCTAGATGCCCGCCACAATTCTTACAGACCACTTCTGTTCTTCGCATTCCGTGGCTATTGTCCTGCCTCATCTCTACGCTGTCCTTTGACATTTTCTCCCAGAAGCTTGGCCAACCACTCCGGGAATCGAACTTGGTGTCCGATGAGAACAGCTCATTGCCACAACCTGCACAAACGTAGACTCCGTCCTCTTTATGGTGTACGTACTTGCCGCTAAAGGGCGGCTCGGTTCCACACTGTCTGAGAACACTGAACTGCTCTCGTGACAGGGTCAACCTCCATTCTTCTTCAGATTTCTCCATTGTATCCACTGAGTTAACAATAGTATATACCTACATAACTTCTTGGGAAAGGGCTACTTTTCAAGCATACCGTAGATGACAGCGGCTCTAGTGGATCTTGAGCCATCGCTATCTGAAACTACCTTCTCATGGTCTGTGAACCCCACCGCGAAGAAGTCTGAGTTGTCCTCGCTTAAGATGCTCTCTGGGCCCATACTTCTGAGACGTGCTAGAAAGACAATTGCCTTGCCAAGTACAATTGCTTCGGGGAGCCGCCGCTGAGATTCCTTTTGATATTTCAACGCAATGTTCTCAATGAAGTCTATGCGTTCCCAAAACTCCTGGATTCCATGGAATAGCTTGAAAGCAACCACCCGGCCTTGTGAGTCAATTAGAATCACGCCACATGTGTTCTGAGGCAAGCCTTCCTCAATCTTGGTGCTGGCGTTTCTTCCCTCCCGGGGCATTCTCAAGGACTTGAGGCTCCATTCCAGGAGCCTTGGAACTATCACTGGGACGACAGCTATCCCCGGCTGACACAATGGTCTACCCAAGCTCAGTCTAGATCCACGAAGAATCTCATCCGCCACCTCTCGGACGCTCACCTTTCCATTCAACCTCTCCACGTTTTAACACACGTAATACTATTACAAGATACATAGTACAAATTTGCATATAAACTGTTCTATTAAGGTGGGTTCGGTTTCTCTGCGAGCTGCTGATTGTGGAAGCCACTATTGAAACGACATGGCGCATATCGAACGCGTTTTATTCTCTAACATGGTCTGTTTCTGATGCTCTTCCCGCTGAAACCTAGAGGCGAACTGACATGACCCGGGACGGTTGCAGGTCAAAGGAAAGTCATCTGGTGCAGCGTAGAGGGCATAGGCTTTGGCTCTGGAAGCTAGGATTCATCGCCCTTGCGAGCGCTATCTGGCTCTTTCTCAGGACTGGACTCAAACCGTCGAGGATTTCCTATCCTTGTCAACAAGCAGCTGTTTCGAATATTCGCATCTTTCATCTTGCTTCACTTGCATCTATTCCGAGTTTTGCAACTCTGCGATCACGAATCGGAGTGCTAAAGCCGGCGGCCATGCTTGGGGTCCTAGTTCTAGGCTCATTCGCACTTGCAAATGGAGCAGTCACACTGGACTTCAGTTACCTTTCGGCCGCCAGTGCTGACTATTCCCGTGTTCCTATCACACTGACCGCAAATGCTGCCCTTGCCTCAGAAGACCCTTCAGAGGTGTTCTTCGTGCAGAATGCTACGGGTCTTGAGGGGAACATGGATGAAGCTGTTTCTGCGTTGCTGGACTTGATGGAAACTGAGGGCATCTATTTCTATAAGAGCGGAAGTCAGACTTCTGGTCTGATAGGTAGCAACGACGTAGTGATTCTCAAGGTGAACGGTCAGTGGCGGGATAGGGGAGGCACCAACACGGACTTGTTGAAAAGCATCATTCAGACGATTGTAGACCATCCAGAAGGATTCACAGGTGAGATTGTAGTCGCTGACAATGGACAAGGCCTAGGGAGTCTGAATCGGCCTTGGAGCAACGCATTCATTCATAGCCAGAGTATGCAGGTCGTTGTCGACTCGTTCACGTCACACAATGTTTCCACGAAGCTCTGGGACAATCTGCGTAGTAGAGCAGTCTTGGACTATGATGCGGACGATTTCAATGATGGGTATGTGCTCAACACCACTTGGAACGAAGACACAGAGATCTACGTCAGCTACCCAAAGTTCACAACCCCATTTGGAACCTATATCAGCTTCAAGAAGGGTGTCTGGGACAACGACACAGGGTTTGCCTCAGATAGACTCAAGGTCATCAACATGCCGGTCTTGAAGTCCCACCTTCGCTACGGAGTGACAGGGTGCATCAAACATTACATGGGTGTCCCAAAGGGACACATTGTGCATTCTGTCAATTCCTATACTCCACACGAGCACTTCTCCATCGCCCTAGGCGGCATGGGAACAATGATGGCCGAAACTAGGTTTCCTGTACTCAACATACTCGATACAATTTGGGTCAATCCACATCCTGTTGAGAGTTCAGCAGACTGCGGCCCATGGTCGCCAAATGAGGATGCGAGCTTCACTGACATAATAGGGGCCAGTCTAGACCCCGTCGCATTGGACTATTGGGCCTCGAAGTATATCCTAATTCCAGCCGCAATAGACCTGGGCTATGCTAGCCATTCATCACTTGATCCTGACTATGCTCCGATGAGCGAACCATTTGTGTCTTATGAGGAGATGGAAGAATCATTCCACAACTACCTGAGGAGGGCAATGAATGTCCTGCAAGAACATGGATTCCAAGTAACAATGGACCCGGCCGAGATTGAAGTTCATGTGACAAGCCTCTCAGGTATTCCCACCATTCCTACTACAGCATCTGGGCCCGAGCTTCTGTTGATAGTGGTATTGTCGTCATCTGTAGCAGTGATTCTGGTGGCTGCGGCCTTCCTCAGAAGAAGACGCATGTGAAGGACATTTCTCAAGAAGTCCTTGAGAGTGCCGCGAAGTGATGCTTACCAAGAACGATAACATGAAAAATCTCGGATGGAGCGACTACTGGAATAGGGAGCGCTGACTTTGACAACCCGCGACAATCTAGAAAGTCCGAAACTAAAACTCCTCAGGCAGGAACTGGACAGCGGCAACGTGGATACGCTGGAAGCCTTCTGGCAAGAGGTTATCTCTCAGGGCACGCCTCTGATTGAACCCATTGACGACACTCACAGCCTTGTAACGTTCATCTGGCGGGCCGAGTGTGAACTCGACGGCGTCGCAGTGATTAGTCTGCTGACCGGTCTTGTTGACAACAAGCTGACTAGGATGTTGGATACAGACCTGTGGTATGGAACCTGGAAGGCAGCGAATGATCTTAGAGCGACCTATCAATTCGAACCTATCGACCCTGAG
>CAYFTD010000367.1:0-4654 GCA_964345915.1 uncultured archaeon | reverse complement strand
CAGATCAATCCTCCTGTGAGGACTGTTATGATAGCTAGGGGGATTCCGATTATCGCTAGAAGGACGACTATGACAACGGCCATGCCCAGGTTTGCAAGGAAATAGCTCAGAACGTGGCTCTTTGCAAGGCCCAGGCTGACCTTGAGATCGTCAGCGATTGTACCAAAGCTTGTAGACATTATCAATTACACCGAATGTTAGCTTGAAACGTGTCGGCATCTTTGGGCGTCTTCCGAGTGTGCCTTTGGGTCGCGCGGAACCTTCCGAAAGTACCGAACGTTTGGCATGTATCAAAATAGGTTGACGAGCTTATAAAGTTTTGGAACGGGGCCGAGGGTGTTCCGACATCAAGCTTGGTAAGCTGATGCTCCACCCTGCCCATCCATCAGTTTCTTTCACCTGCGGCGAAACACCACTGCAACAACCAGCACGGTCACTACCACACCACCCCCGCCAACAAGGAGTAGCACTGGTAGGTCAGGGGTGCGTCCCTGCAGGAGTATGTCAATGACTTGGTCCGCACGCAGTTGGTCATCAACGTCAACCATGATGACTCTCTCATTCTTGTGAAAGGCACTAGTCAGAGATAAATAGAGTGTCCAAGAGGAGTATTACTTCTCTTGGGGCAGTACCTCACCGTGGGACAGGCCTGCAAGCTGCCATATCTTCATTTTACCAATTCCCCTGATGCGATAACCCGATTGTTTCAGGAATCTCGTCTTCAAGAATGGCAACAGCAACACAAGTTCCTTCTATAGCTACTGAAATCACCGCAGGATTTCCGCTCAGTGATACATGGACTCAAAGCATGAGAAAGATTGGTGGGCCTCTATGAGAACGACTAGTGAAAGGGGGCTCTAAGGGAATCAGAAACGTTACGAATCGTCAACACCCAAGTCGGACCTGACCTGAACAATCCTCTCGTAGAGCGCCATCAGCCTGTTCTTGTTGTAGTCCCAAGATTCAGGTGCTGAATAGCTCTGAACCAGAGTGCCTGCTGTTGTTCAGAGGTAAGCGGGCGGTCCTCCAAGTGGGCCTCACTGCTAAGCTTCGATACTCTCGAACTGGAAACACGCAAGTCCCTCCCCTCGTGACTGATGTCCTCTATCACGGAAAGGTGATGGTCCAATCGTTCGTAGAAATCCTCTGCACTCAATCTACGCACTTCCGAAAGATGTCAGCGCCACAGTCGCTATGTGCAGGCTGTATAGCGCCAAGCTCAAGACCCTCATTACAATCTTGTAGTCTGGCCTTATGTTGCGTTACCAAAGGCCAAATTGGGCGTAGGTTCAATAGAGAGTCACACATACTCTAGAATAGTGGGTGTGATGGCAAGTATCTCCTTGCTGAGGATGACCGCTCTCACTTGGGTTATCCTAGTGTGTGTTTCTCCAACGTGGACCAAAGAGTCACTGAGCAACCGTCAGGGACCCATATTCTCAGACTATGGAGATTCCTATGCGGATGGATTCGGTCCTGAAACCATTATCGCCTTCCTAGTCACGGTTGAAGACCCAGATGGGATTGAGACTGTCATAGCCTCGTACAGAAACCAGACTGAGGGTCAATGGTCTAACATCACCATGCAGGACATAGATGAGAACTCCACAAGGTCGCGTTATCGGGCATATCTTCATGTCGAAGTCCCTGAACCCGGGGTCTATGTCTGGGATATCCGGTACGTGGCCAACGACACACTCGGTCATAGTAGTGTTTCAGATATTGTCCAACACTCTTACGGATGGAACTGGCCAGACCCTGACCCGACTCCCATAATCGTCCTGGCCATCGGAGGAGCGGGAACATTAATACTGGCAGTTGGTGTAGCTCTAAGACGAGGTGTGTTACAATCCAAGGATTGAGAAGAACAAGAAGCGCAAGAGTGATGATGGATCAGTTTGCGATTCAGGAGTGCTGGGAGAGATGATGGTACCTACAACAAGAGTGTTCCCGTTTTACTATGTTCCTCAGTTCTGGCTATTTGTCGTATGCGTTCTGAGTGTGCCACCGCTGACATTGGTCGCACTTAGGAAACTGAAACGCAGTTGGAGTCTGAAGTATCCGGTTGGAGAGATGAGCATCCTAATCAAACTGGTGCTGACTGGATTCCTAGCATTCGTAGCATTGCTGTTCACTGGCTACACGCTGTTCATGGCCGGGGGTTTGTTGCAGTTCGGGCTTGGTCCGGTTCAGACCGTTTATGGAGTGCTGGGAGTCAGTGCAGGTCTAGTAGCAGTCGTCGTGTTCTCCTATGTCATGGTCCACGTGTTGAGAATGTAGGGGTTCACCCGGACGTACTTCTCCTGATAAGGAGCAATCTCAGGAGTGGTTGCGCGTGGCTGAGAGAAGAAGAGGTTACGCCTGAAGTGAGTTCCCCGCTGCACCCTTAGAAACCTCTGGGACGCGTCATGTCAAGAGATGCAGCGGAGATGATTGCACTGGTCTCCTCGGATGGAGTCCAGTTGGCAGATGAGTAAGCCGTTCTCAGGACTGAGTATTACCCCTCGGTTCGTATACGGCAACGGCGAAGATGAGCCAGAAGGTTAAGATGATGAATTGAATCTCTCTGGCAGGCGCGGTCACTCCGTAGACTATCCAGTGGCTTGAGTCATCCGGTTCGTATGCCATATGATACACGAACGTGACACTCATGAAGGCCAAGAAGAAGAGGATGTGGACCAGTCGGCTGCGCTTCATGGTCAATCATCACCATCCTCGGCCCTAGTCGTCGTGATTGGGTCCAGCATCCCGGAGAACACAGAATCGAATATCCATCCGACCCCAGTAGCCAGGGTGAGGGCAATCAGAAATGACTCTCCAACCTGAAAACCGAAGATGTAGAATACTGCAAGAACAGCAAGGAGGACCACCGCAAAGACGACAATCATGAAACTATTCACTCGAGTCTTCATGGCTCTCACCTCCTCAGCCTTCACCTCCACCTTCTTCACCACCGCCTCCTCTGCCTTCTTTCGTCGATTGACTTGATAGAGTGCCAACAGAACCAAGGGCGTCAGAATGAAGGCATCTGAGATAGTCCCTCTCAGTGTTGTTTCGACCGCAGCGTGATACATGATTATGAGATAGTAGGGCTCGGGGCCGGGAACAGTCATAGTCAGAACATGGTATAGATCCATGAGAGTATTCACCAAGACAGCATTCAGAGTTATGATGAAGGCGTGTGGCTTTGAGAAGTGGAGCCCTGAACTCCTGGCCATGAAGTAGACTGTGACCACAATGGGTAGCAGCAGCAGACCTGAGTGGTCGGTGAACCGAACGACTATGTCCATCATTTCTCAGACGCGCTCCATACTTCGTTACTCCCTCTGCTTCCAGCAGGGGAGGTTCAGACGGCTCTTCACCCAGTCTCCCGACTTGATTTCGACCTCTGTAGAACGCCCCGGATTCGAGCACGCACACCACCACGAACCGCCTATCTTCTTGACGTCATTCGAGTAGTAGCAGTTCTGACATCTTCGCACCTTAACCACGTCTCCCCAATCTGATATGCACCCGTGACAAGATAAGCTAATCTCATCCAAGCCCATCCCTGAGAGAGAACCCATGTTCTTTGAGGGGAGCTTATTACGTCCACGCAAGACATGACAGCATGACAGCCAAGAACGACCCGATTGATCATCTGGCGAATGAGGCTATGTTTGAGGTCCTCAGTACGCTCGACACTGAGGAGTACTTAAATCGGCTTGAAAAGTCAGAGAGGTGAAGGAGAATGGATGAACGCTTCAATTCTCCGGAGCGACAGGGAAACATAAGGCTCCGGTATCGAACTTCTGAGGGTGATGCTGAACAGGTCGTCCCTATTGACACTTCATCGGTACGCCTAGTAGACTGTGACATCACCGAGATTGACCTGTCACCCCTTGAAGCGTGTAAGGGCCTCGAAAGAATCAGCATTCTCAAAAACCCGATACAAAAGTTGGATCTTTCTCCTCTCAGGAACTGTGAGAAGCTAACTCATCTGGGCCTAGGCGGCTCAGAACTTCAGAATATCGATTTGACGCCTCTTCAAGACCTACAAGGGGTAGAGGACCTGACCATACACGGAACCCTCTCAAAGCGTGTTGACCTAGCGCCGCTCAGCGGATGGTTGCGACTGAGGGCTTTGGTCCTTAACTACAATCAGTTCAAATCTATCGACCTGTCACCAATAAGCTCCTGCTCTCATCTGGAAGCCCTAGACCTTGCCCACAATCAAATCGAATCCATTGACCTAGGACCACTCAGTTTGTGCTCTAAGCTGAGGCATCTAAGCATGAGGGACAATCGCCTTCAGGAAGTGGATCTGACACATCTAAGAACGCTGACCAACTTGTTTGTGCTCAATCTGGAAGAGAATAGGCTTCAGGAAATCGACCTGAGGCCACTCAGTTCATGCCCCAGTCTGACTTCAGTCAGAGTAGCCAGAAACCTTCTCCAGAGGATTGAATGGCATTCGATTCCGACTCTTGTGAGGCTACATCTCAACGAGAACCGCTTCCAGCAAATTGACTTGTCGCCCCTCAGCTCATGCAGCAATCTGGAAACCCTATTTCTCTCAGAGAATCAACTTCGAAGTGTCGAACTGGCTCCGCTTGCTTCATGTCCCAACCTGCAATCCCTCCACCTCGATGACAATGACCTAGAGAGCATAGAC
>CAYFTD010000366.1:0-4642 GCA_964345915.1 uncultured archaeon | reverse complement strand
TACGCAAGGCGAGCATGTGGGCTAGTTTTTCGTTACATGCCCTCAATTACGAAACTCCCCCCTCCTAACACGATTTCCCGCGTGCTCGCCACCTTTTACTTTGGCGAGATATCTGGCGTCGGAATTCTCTCTTGGTCATTTGTTAATCTTTCACACGTTACTGGGGGTCATGTTTACCACTATTTGATTTAATAATTCAAACAGACCCTGCATTCCCCAGTGATCTGAAGTCCATTACTACCTTTGACCATGCCTTTGTGCCACATTGTGTTAGGTGTCATTATCAGTGGTAGAAGCAAGTTCCACCTTTCAGTCGAACAACTACATGAAACTCTTAATTAGCCTCGAACAGTATCACCGTTTGAAGTGTCAGATATGAAGCGACGCCGGAAACTGCGATTAGTCCAGGTTGATGCCTTTACAGATACTGCCTATGGTGGTAATCCTGCTGCAGTGATTATCTGTGAAAAGGAGCTTGATGATGCAACCATGAAGAAGATCGCCCGAGAGATGAATGTTCGTGAAACCGTCTTCGTATCCAATTCCAAAGTGGCAGATTTCCGTTTCCATTTTATGACTCCGAAAGGCGAACTTGGATTCTCCGGCCATCCAACGATTGCTGCGTTCCACGCTTTGGTAGAGGAGGGTCTAGCGGAAGTGCCTGGTGACGTGACCATGTTTCAGCTCGAAACGAATGTGGGCGTCCTATCGGTCGAGATTGTGAAGAATGAGTCCACGGGCCGCCATGAGGTTCAGATAACACATGAGAAGCCGATCTTTCTGAACGCATATGACCCGAAGGAGTATGCCGAGGCACTCGGACTTACACTGGCGGACATTCTGTCCCCAAATCCGGTTCAGACAGTCAGTACTGGGACACCACACCTTATGGTGCCTATTTCGACTATGAGGGCAATGAAGCGCATTGAGCCGAATTGGGCTCGTTTGAAAGAACTCCGTGAGGGTCGTGACTACGTTTCAATACAAGTCTTCACAAGGGAAACACTAGAGCCCACATCAGATGCTCACGCTCGACACTTCGCACCTGGTCTTGGCGTCTATGAAGATCCTGTGAGTGGTTCCGGAGCCGGCTGTATGGCTAGTTACATGATAAGATACGGTCTCATGGAGCCAACAATCCCTGTAACTAGCATCGTCATTGAGCAGGGTCACTTAGTTGATCGACCCGGAAGGGTGTTTGTAGAGGTTCGGGGCAATCAGGAAGACATCCGACAGGTGAAGGTGAGCGGCACAGGCGTAACAGTACTGGAAGGGACAGTCTTCGTGTAGAATCATCGAACGCCTTTCCTTCATTTCTTTGTTGAATGCGAGCTGGAAAACCCTTATCACAACCGTGTATTGCCGAGGCGGTGGTGAAGCCGAGTGCTAGATGTCATGACACAAGCCATTGACGGACTCTCAGATATTGAGATATCCTTCGCCGATATTCGTCAAGAGAGCCGAACGGGCACATCAATCGTGGTTGTCAACGGTGCACTTCGCATGTTCAACCGTTCAAGCAGATCTGGTACTGTTGCGAGGGTGCTAGTTGATGAGAGCTGGGGACAGGCGTCGACTACCTTTGCTGTGAGTAAGAAGCGTTTGGAGGACCTTCTCTCTGATGCATTAAGAATGGCCAAAGCGACAGCAAAGTACTCTCGGAGGCGAATCGACCTGTCAGGCGTCATTCCCGCTGAGAAGCGTGTATGGCAGAAGGTGAAGGAGGATCCGGCTGAAGTGTCCACTGAAGACAAGCTCGACTTCGTGATGGAACTTGACAAGGCACAGAAGGTCGACGATAGAATTGTGAACGTGAACTCTAGCTACTCTGACGCAAAGAGTGTGAACAGGCTTGTCAACACCGCCGGTACAAGTCTAGAATGGGATGAATTGCGTGTTCGAGTGCAAGTGAATCCGGTGGCAAGAGAGGGCGACCGGATGCAGTTTGATTATGACACACTCAGTGGCCTACAGGGCTTTGAGATGGCAAGAGAACTCGATGTAGCTGAGTTTGCATCAAAGCCTGCGGAGGGTGCTATTGAGATGCTATCCGCATCGAAACCACCGTCTGGTAAGCTGAAGGTCGTAATAGATGGAAACCTTGCTGGTGTAGTAGCTCACGAAGTATGTGGTCATGGGAGCGAGGCTGACGAGATTGTCAAAGGTCGTTCCTTCTTGACTGACATGGTCGGAAAACAAGTCGGAACCGAGCTTGTTTCAATGGTTGATGACGGCACGATCGAAGGTAAGTATGGCACGTTCCCCTTCGACTCGGAGGGCACTCCATCGTCCAGAACGATGATAATCGACAAGGGAGTATATGCCGGCTATTTGCACACAATTGAAACCGCTACGCTAATGGGGGTGAGTCCAACCGGCAACGGACGTGCTCAAGACTACAATCGTCGAATCTTTGCAAGAATGACTAACACCTTCTTTGACGTTGGCGATTGGTCCAATGATGAGATAATCTCTGACACCAAAGAAGGCGTCTATGTAATGAAGGCCATGTCCGGAATGGAAGATGTTGTGGGCGGAGGGGTTCAGGTCAGCGCTTTGAAAGGCTATTTGATTAAGAACGGGGAACTCACAGAACTCGTAAGAAGCCTGGCACTCGCCGGAAAGGTCCTCGCCATATTGAACACTGTCGATGCGGTAGGTAATGAACTACAATTCTCTGGTGGAACCTGTGGAAAGGGCGAGGAAGACTGGGCGCCGGTAACCTCCGGTGGACCTCACATGAGGGCTGAGATGATCATTGGAGGCGGCTGAGATGACCTTGTCTGAGAACTCAAGCAGACTGATTGAACTATCTGAAAGGGAAGGAGCGTCTCAGGCTGAAGCCTACGTGATTCGTGCAAGAACATCAAGTGTCTACATTGATGACAATATTCCCAAGGTCGTTGATGCAAAAGAGGAACTAGGGGTTGGCCTGAAGTTCATACTTGGGAGCCAGATCGGCTTCACGAGTTCTACTTTGTTGTCTGAATCAATGGAGGATGTTGTGAGTCGTGCCAAGTCGATGGCAAGGATGAGCTCGGAAGATCCGATGTTCTCTTCTCTCCCCGACCCCGAGAAGCCAACTGTGGCACACGATCGATTCTTTGATTCTGAAACTGCTGACGCTCACAGCTCAGTGCTTGTTGACAAGGCAATGAATCTCGTCAAGGTAGCTACCGCTGATTCCATAACTGTACCAAACGGTGTTCTGAGGGCGAGTTCTATTGAGTTTCAGGTTCAGAATTCTCTGGGAGTTGATACCGGTTCCAAATCCACAATGGTGTTTGGTTTCTTCACTGCCAAGGCAGACGGCTCTGATTCCGTTGGTGAAGGAGTTCAGAGATGCTGGTCTCGAAGGCTGGATGATATAGACTTCGAGAATATAGGAGAAAAGTTGAGAACTCAGGCCGCAGATGTTCTGAAAGCAAAGGCTCTAAGAGAGAAGTGGGAGGACGCAGTTGCAGTCCTGGCTCCAAGTGAAGGCAGCCAGATGTTTGGATCGCTCATCGGATTCGCTACTTCGGCAGAGAATGTGAATCGAAGAAGAAGTCCTTGGACAGATAAGGTGGGGGACAGAGTAGCTCATAAGTCCCTGACAATCGTTGACAATGGTCTTTCTGAGCTAGGACTCCTCAGTGCAGCTGTGGACGACGAAGGAGTGCCAATGCAGAACACAAAGATCATCGAGAAGGGTGTTTTGAAGTCCTACATCTTTGACAGCTACAATGCTGAGCAGGTAGGTCTGAAGTCTACCGGAAACGGAATGCGGCGTAATCCCCGCGATGCGCAGGGCTCTTTCATGATGCCAACTGGTTGTGGACCAACAACCTTGGAGATACCGGAAGGCACCAAGACTATTGACGATATCATCGGTGAGGTGAAACGAGGAGTCTACGTTGAACACTTCGCTTGGCCCCAGGTGGATCCTTTGTCTGGCGCTTTCTCTAATGAGATGCGAAATGCCCAGCTCATCGAGAATGGAGAGCTGACAACGAAGATCAAGTACGGGCTACTAGTCGGTAATCTCTTTGAGGCAATCGGCAGGGAGCTGGTTATTGGATCAGAACTCGAGGTACACTCAAGGCATGTCATGCCCGCGATTGCCATGAGCGGCATCGAGATTGTGGGACAGTGACATGTCTTCTGAATAGAGCTCGCGATCTCGCATCTTACCAGCTCAACTCTTTGGAAACCCTAAAAAGGAGCCTCATTGCAAACCGGTTTGAAGCCAACGCGTGAGAGGGTTTCAAATGAGCCAGTTTGAGAAGATAATGAAGGAAGAGGTCGCAGAGATAAACAAGGCCTTGGTCGAGTTCATCACCTGGAAGAAGGACGCAGCATCCCATATGGGTCCGATTCATCAGCAGTACTATGACAACATCCTGGAATACATCATGCGTGGAGGGAAGCGCCTTCGTCCAATGGCCATGGTAGTTGCCCACAAGGCGGTGAAGAAAGACATCGAGGTCAAGCATCTCTACAGGGCCGCCTGCTCACTAGAGATACTACATAACGGCTCACTTCTCCATGACGACCTGATTGATCATGATGAAACAAGACGCGGTGGGCCGACATTCCATGCACGCTATCGCGAATGGTACAAGGAACAGTTTAACGGCCGTCAAGAGAAAGCTGATGATTT
>CAYFTD010000365.1:0-7304 GCA_964345915.1 uncultured archaeon | reverse complement strand
TCTCTTCAATCACTTTTGCAACAAGCGGAGGGAGCTTGCTGAGAGCTGTCCACGAGGTGATTTTTGGAAGGGCTTTTCCGACCATCGCATCAAGCGTTTCATAGCCCTTGCGTTCCATGAACCCTATCATCCCATCAGTCATTGTCTTGATAATCGAGAACCCATGCCACATAACAGCCGTACACACTTGCAGCGTACTGGCACCGACCATGAGATACTCCACCGCGCTCCTCCAATCTTCAATTCCTCCAATTCCCGAAATAGGAGTCTTCGGAAGTGCCTTAGCAATCTGGGAAACGACACGGAGCCCTATTGGTCGGACAGCCGGGCCACAGAAACCCCCATAGGTGCTGAGATGTTCTTTCTGGTCCACCCCATAGGCCACTGGCAGTGGCGTGGCGGTTTCCACGTCGATGCCTATCAGTGACTCCACAGTGTTGATTGCTGATAGTCCGTCAGCACCTCCCCTTACGGCCGCTTCGGAGATAGGCACAATGTCCGTAACGTTTGGAGTCAGTTTCACAAGTATCGGAAGATCGGTCCCTTTCTTCGCCGCCCGTGTGACCTGCTCAACCAAGGACGGATTCTGGCCGATGAAAGCACCCATGTGTTCTTCTGGTGAACCATGAGGACACGAAACATTGAGCTCGATGGCATCAGCTCCAGTCTGAGACATGGTTTCTGCCAGTGAGGTCCAACCTTCAGGCTCTGGCCCACTCATCATGCTGGCTACAAATACAAAGTCGTCCGGTGCTTCTTTCTTTATCTTTGGAATCCAGTCTTCAGTCCAAGTTGTCAATGGCTCGCGAGAGAGTAGCTCGATGTTGTTCATCCCAATTGCCCTGCCATTCTTTCGAAGGACACCCAACCGAGTTCGTGGATCAACGGTAGGTTCCTCTGTGACTGTCTTCATGACTGCACCGCCCCATCCAAGGCGGGCGGCTCGAAGGATGTGACGAGCGTCCATTGTTGGGGGTGCAGAAGACAGCAGGAATGGGTTCTTGAAGTCAATCCCTGCAAACTCTATTGCCAGTGGGTTGTCGGACATGATTCATCGCTTCTCCAACTTTGAGGTGATGCCCCCGCCTCCCCTAAAGTCTTTAGGACGGGGACCACATGCTAATTGCTACCGACAGGATATTGGTGGAAAGAATGACGGATGACTTAGTCCCCAAAGACCTCCGTAAAGAGTACACGAAGAAAGAGATTCTGGAGATTGAGAAGAAGCATCTGGCACCCGCAGTGGCCCACTACTATGAAGACCCAGTGTTATTCGTTGGGGGAGAAGGGGCCAATCTGAGGGACAGCTCTGGGAAGTCCTACATCGACCTATTCGCTGGCATCTGCACAACAATCACGGGATATTCTCATCCGAAGTATGTTGCTACAATCAAATGGCAGGCCGAGCGTCTTGTCTACACAAGCTCCCTCTATTCCACTATTCCGTATGCGGTACTGGTGAAGATGCTCGCTGACATAGCTCCGAAGGGTCTCACCCAGTCATACATAGTCAACAGTGGCTCTGAAGCAAACGAGGCCGCCCTCTTCATGGCCCGGAAATATATGAACAATCCGTATGTTGTTGCTTGTCATCGTGGCTATCACGGACGTACCACTCTGGCCCGTGAGCTCTCAACCACGGGATGGCGAACTGTTCCGGAGGGCCATCCGCCAGGTGTTCGCTTCACTCCATACGGATATTGCTATCGTTGCAGCTTCGGCAAGGAGTTTCCCGACTGTGACATGGAATGTGCACGTTATCTTCGAGAAGTTATCCGCACCGAGACGAATAGCGCTCTCGCAGCCTTCATCGCTGAACCGATTCAGGGGGTTGGGGGCATTATTCAACCACCTGCCGAGTACTTCCAAATCGTAAATGAAATTGTGAAGGAGTTCGGTGGACTATACATCTCTGACGAAGTGCAGACAGGGTTCGGCCGAACTGGTGATAGGTGGTGGGGAATCCAAAACGCCGGCGTGGAGCCAGACATCATCACGCTGGCAAAAGGCTTCGGCAGCGGTATACCTATTGGTGGGTTCATAACCCGGCCTGAGATTGCCGCCGACTATACGATGACTGATGGTTTCGCCACTTTTGGTGGCAATCCTCTGTCTTGTGCGGCTGCTGTGGCAGTGATTGAGATCATCCAAGAGAGTAACTACTTGGATAAGGCCAAGAAGCTTGGTAATCATCTGAAGAAGAAGTTGGAATCACTCCAGGAGGACCATAAGATTGTGGGAGAGGTCCGAGGTCAGGGACTGATGCTGGGAGTCGAACTTGTACGTGACAAGACCACGAGAGAACCTGCTACCCAAGAGATGGTGCAGGTAATGGAGCTATGCAAGACAGAGGGGCTCCTTATTGGAAAGGGCGGTCTTGACGGGAACGTAATGAGACTTCAGCCCCCCCTTGAACTTACCAAGGCCCAGGCTGATGATGCTTGCGCCATCATGGACAATGCCTTCTCAGAGGTCGAGAAAGGCCTCTGAGCAGCTCTTCAAAGTTTGGTGAGGTTTCCATAACTGTCTGGTCGACGGTCTCTGTAGAACTGCCAGACATTGCGGACCTCACGAATCAGATCAAGGTCTACGTCGGCTACAACGAGTTCCTCCTTATCACGAGAGCCTTGGGCAACTATCTGACCACGTGGATCTGCCACGTATGAACTTCCATAGAACATGCCTGTCTTCCAGGGCTCTTCACCCACGCGATTTATGGCGGCTATGAAGTATCCGTTGGCAATGGCATGTGCAGGCTGTTCTATGGTCCACAGGTGTTCAGAGAGTCCAGCGACCGTTGCGGACGGATTGAAGACGATCTCCGCGCCATTCAGGCCAAGGGCACGAGCTCCCTCTGGGAAATGGCGGTCATAGCAGATGTAGACCCCCACCTTTGCAAATTCAGTGTCAAACACAGGATAGCCAAGATTTCCTGGGCGGAAGTAGAACTTCTCCCAGAAGCCAGGGTCCAGATGAGGGATATGCATCTTCCTCATCTTGCCGAGAAGGCTCCCGTCAGAATCAATGACGATGGCCGTGTTGTAATAGACACCTACTGATTCCTCCTCGTACATGGGGGCGATCAGAACGAAGTTGTGCTCTTTTGCCAGCTCACACATACGTTCTGTCATAGGACCGGGGATGGGCTCTGTGTATTTGTACCAACGTCGATCTTGCTCAGCAGGGAAGTACGGACCGTAGAACAACTCTTGGAAACACAGAATCTGAACATCTTGTTGCTTGGCAATAGTGGCAAACCCTTCATGTTTCCGGATCGTCTTCTCGATGTTTTCTTCAATGGATTTCTCATCGGTGATCTCGCCCTCCCACTGAGCCTGAACAAGGCCGACACGCACGTTTCTCACTGTCATCACTCCAAAGATTTCGCGAATCGGAGTGTGGTTCCCTCAACTAATAGGCATTTCCTAAACCGATTTATGTAAGGCGCCCCAGTAGTCTGCGGAGGCGTTTCTATGGCCGACCTAGATGTCATTGTCAAGAATGGTATAGTTGTGACTGCTTCGGACACATCTACTGCAGATGTCGGAGTGCGTGGTGGGAAGATAGTTTCCCTTGGGCAGGACCTCGTTGCTGGCCCTGACACGCAGGTCATTGATGCAAAGGGGAAGTATGTCTTTCCAGGGGGAATCGACGTTCATGTCCATTTCCAACTTCCATTCTCTGGAACAATCTCTGCTGATGACTTTGAGAATGGCACCAAGGCTGCTGCCTGCGGCGGCGTGACGACGGTGCTTGACTTTGCAATCCAGAGCAAAGGGCACTCAATCATGGAAGCTGTCAAGGCTCGGCGTGTCGAGGCAGATTCGAAGGTCTGCATTGATTATGGTCTGCATGCTGCAATCACAGACTGGAACGCTGACACGCAGGCCGAGATCAAGCAGGTCATTGACTATGGGATTCCTACCTTCAAGATGTTCATGATTTACAAGAATGAAGGTTGGATGGCCGATGATGGAATGCTCTTCAGTGCGTTGGAGGAAACTGCGAAGCTTGGTGGGCACATTGGAGTCCATGCAGAAAGCGTGGACATCTTGGACATGCTGGTTGAGAGGTATGCGCAGGAGAAGGAGAAATGGGGGGCATACGCACATACATTGTCTCGTCCCTGCTATACTGAGGAGGAGGCCATCATCCGTGTAATCAAATGGGCGGAGGTCACTGGCGGGCAGCTGTATGTCGTTCACATGTCTACAGGAGAAGGAGCAGAGGCCGTTCATGCCGCCAAGCAGCGAGGTGTGAGAGTCTACGCTGAAACCTGTCCACAGTATCTGCTTCTTGATGACGAGGTCTTCAAGGGAGAGAACGGTCATCTCTACGCTACTTGTCCACAGATTAAGAAGCCGCACGATAGTGAAAGATTGTGGAAAGGACTGCAGAATGGTGACGTCCAGATAGTGGCAACCGACACGTGTACCTTCACGACCGAGCAAAAGGCTGCGTGGAATGGCGACTTCAGGAAGATACCTTTCGGGATGCCCGGTGTGGAAACAATGGTGCCACTGATGTACACAGAAGGAGTCGGAAAGCGAGGTCTTAGTGCGAACCAACTCGTGGCACTCGTTAGCACGAACCCAGCGAAACTCTTCGGCATGTATCCTGGCAAAGGAACAATCGCCGTTGGCAGCGATGCAGACTTAGTTGTATTCGATCCCAAGAAGAAGGTCACAATCCGAGCAGCCGATTTACAGACCAATTGTGACTGGAACCCTTTTGAGGGCTGGAAACTTGAGGGGTATCCTTCAACAACCATTTCTAGGGGCAAAGTCGTAGCAGAGAACGGCAAGTTCGTTGGAGATGTCGGGCATGGCAGGTTCTTGAAACGCATGCCCTTCGGAAGAATCTAGACTGACAATCACTGCGGTTTCGAGAAACGCCCTTGACGTTTCAGTCTTCAACACCAATATCCTCGTTCCACACGGCTGGACTGCTTCTGATGAAGTCCTGCATCATCCGGATGCAAGCTTGGTCTTGCATCACTATGACGTCTACTCCGCGCTTGCGTACATAGTCTTCGGGACCTTGATAGGTCTGGTTCTCCCCAACAACGACGACAGGGATGCCGTAGAGCAAGATGGCCCCGCTACACATGTCACAGGGTGACAGAGTGGAATACAATGTTGCCCTCTTGTACTCAGAGGCGGACAGGCGTCCAGCGTTCTCCAGAGCATCCATTTCTGCGTGAAGAATCGCGCTTCCCTTCTGTAATCGTTGATTGTGACCTCTGCCGACTACTTCGCCATCAATAACCAACACAGAGCCGATTGGAATGCCTCCCTCTTCAAGTCCCAGTCTTGCTTCGGTCAAGGCCTCGGCCATAAAGCGTTCCATGTCTTCAACTGACGGTCTTTTGGCACCTCTCGACACTGACACCACACAGGTCGAGTGTTGAATTGGCTGGATATATGTGTGCCTCAGATTCTGAAGCTTCTGAACTGAATGTCCAGTCTAGATCAGAAAGGTTCTACCTTCAAGCTCCCTAATTGTATCGACTAATCCTTCGCGATAAGAGGGATATTTCAGTACCCATCCTAGCATCCTCTTCGCCTTCTCATTAGTCACAATACAGTTCATTTCTATTGTTTCCAACAGCGTCTTGCCCAAGGCTAGCCTAGCAATGAATCTAGGAATTGTTCTTGGTTTCGGCATATTGCTGCACTCGGCCATGAACTCATTGAACTCTCTCATTGTGCATGGCGTGTCGTCTGCAAGGATAAACGACTCACCTATTGGGAGTGCCTCGATGGCCAAGACAAAGGCATTGGCACAGTCTTCAACATGAATTCTCGGGATGTAATTATCGCCTTTTCCGAATATACCGAACCTGCCTGACGTCATCATCCGATACATCTCGAGAAACTGGCCCCCAGGGCCGTATATCTGACCGGGAATCATCTGGATGATGGGCTGTCCGTCCTCAACTGCACGTTTAATCAGAGTCTCTGCATCCTCTCCGACCTTTGTTATCCCAAAACGTTCAATGGGCCAAGTTTCGTCAGCGACTTCCCCGGGTCCTGTTCGATAGCTCGTGCCAAGGGTTACGATGACCGGACACTCAAGCTTCTGGCCGACGGTCAATGTTGTTGACACAAACTTTGTGGCACGATCACGCATGACGGCGAGCGCCTTCCTTGACATGCGGCCAAACTCCATAGGCATCGCGACAGACACTACTACATCATGAGGCGATAGAGAATGGAGGAATCCTTCGGGCTCAAGGAGATCACCAAGTATCCCACTTGCGCCAATAGACTCAAGATGGGGCAACTCTTCTGCCCGCCTTGTCAGAACCGTAACTTCATGACCACGTTCCAGAAGCTTCGGCACTATGCGCGAGCCTAGAAATCCTGTGCCTCCAAAGACCAAAACTCTCAATCTGGACTTTTCACCTGCTCTTAAGTGGGATTGGCGTCGATTATAGGTTTGGTTCTGCGCCGGCTGGCTGTACGAAGGCTTCTTGTAGGCGATTGGCTTCACACTCTCAAGGTGTGCTAGAGTGACTGACAGACTGAGGGAACTAGAACGCATTAGAGAGGAAGTTGTACAGGACCCTGAGAATGTGCCAAGAGAAACAAGGAAGTACTTCTGGAAACTAGTGCGTCAGATAAAGAGAAAGCCTCTCCCAGATGATGACGAAGTCGCTGTTGCGGCCGAGGTAAGAAACATCCTGTTCGAGGTTGATAGAGGTGGAACTTACCGAACAGGCCCCGCACTTACAGCTATGACTCTTGTAGGACTCGTAATCGCTCTTGCATATCTCTTGCTTTTGGGTTCGCCGCTGGATTGGGGAAACGTCCTGGGCTGGACTATCGCTGACGTAGGGCAATTCGCGCTTCGCTTTCTTTGCGTCTTTGGTGGTATAGCTTTCTTCTATCCCCTGGGCCGGTTCATAGCTGGAAAGGTATTAGGCATTAGAATAGATGGTATGGCTAGAGATGAGTACTATGAGCCCACGCTTAAGATCGACTATGTGAGCTTCTTGAAGGCACCAGTTCCCAAGAGGAAATGGTTCTTCTTCTTCGCTGGAATCTGGACAATCATAACATCCCTTGCCTTTGGAGTGGTGGGCCTCGTGGTCGGAGGCGATCTTACAGCATTCATCCCGATGGTCCTACTCCTAATATTCGAGGGGTATGTTGTACTCAATGGAACACCAAAACGTTCCTTTGGAGAGATGGGAATCTACAATCGAGAGAAGAAGATAGAGAGAGCTTGGAGAAAGAGGCTAGCTGAAACAGGTGAGTAGGCAGGAAATCGGCCAACATCCATTGTTGACTATTAGCTGA
>CAYFTD010000364.1:0-8671 GCA_964345915.1 uncultured archaeon | reverse complement strand
ACTGTTTCTCAACCTCTTCTCTAGAGAGCTCTCGTATCTGAGATGCAGGGACTCCGGAGTTCAGACTCCTTGGAGGTATGACGATATTGGGTGGGACTATGCTCCCTGGTGCAAGCATTATTCCTTCTCCAAGTGTTGCTCCGTCAAAGACAACACATCCCTCACCTATGTTTGCGGAGTCGCCGACATACACGCCGTGGATAACGGAGGTGCTGCCCACAACACTGAGATTCCCTATGATGGTGGGGTTGTCCTCGTTATGGGCGTGGACCACAACACTGTCTTGAATACAAGTGTTCTCGCCTATTCTGACTGCGGCTTGGTCGCCTCTTATCACAGCTCCGGGCCAAACGCTCACACCGGCTCCTATCTCAACATCACCAACGATAGTTGCCTGAGGGCTTATGTAGGCCTTCTCGTCAATCTTTGGGTTCTTGTCTCCAAAAGGAAGAATCGGCATTCTTGCTACCTCAACTTACTCTGGTCCTAGTCCGTTGTTGCGAAGAGGAATATAAAACATCAGGTGAAATGGAGGGAGTAAGTCAATTGCCCAATAGCTGCTCTATGACGGACTCATAGTGCTCAATTGACCTAAGTCCAACAAGCCGATCAGTCATATTGCCACTCTGCTTACTGTTGGGGTCCTCAAACTGTGCGGGCTCCCCATTGAAGAACACCAATACACAGGGTATCGCATAGATTCTGTTTCTGATACCATACTCTTGATGGTGCTCAACATTGATCTTCAGAAAGGCGACATCTGGATTGTCGGCATACTTCTCGTCCAGTTCCTCGAGGATTGGAGATAGTTTCAGGCATGGTTTGCACCAAGGGGCCCAACAATCGACAAATGTCAGTTTTGCCTGCATCACCGCATGCTCAACGTTATCGATGCTGACATCTCTGACCAAGACAATCTCTTCCCGGAGAGAGCATCAGTCAAGAAGGAGGCTATGAATCTTGCTGCAAGAATCCTGAAACCCAAAAGAAGTAAGGTTCCCACCATACTGATGAGCCATCTGTCTGGTGGAACACTTGGTTAGTTATGCTTCTACTAGAAGCTCTTCTATGATCTGAGTGTACACCTCTGGAGGCATCACTCCAATCAGTCTATCTGACTTGCTACCGCGGCCATCGTCGAAAACGACGCGCCTGCCCTCGCTATAGACGAAGACACTTGGAACTCCAGTGATTCTGTTCTCCATACTGAAGTTTCTATTCTGGTCGACGTCTAGTTTCACGACTTTGAAGCCCTTCTCTCCATACTTCCCGTCTAGTTCCTCAAGAAGAGGCGATAGGGTACGACACGGTCCACACCAAACGGCATGGCAATCAATGAAAACGAGCTTGTTCTGACTTACGACCTGATCTATCTGGTCGGCACTAATCTCTTCAACCATGTAACTTTCATCTCCCTGCGATCGATAGCGACTGTGCAAGCATCTTGCACAATCGTTAAAAAGCTTGCTATGGCACCGTGTAACCTGTTTCCCTTCTGCCAAACTTTGATAAGTTGACCGTTGAGAGGTGGCAAGAAGGGTTGAACCAATGCCTGTTCTTCACTGTCCTAAATGCGGCTCCAAGCTTCATATCAACCGTCCGAGAGGGAGCCATATCTGGACAGTGGTTTGCTCTCATTGCGATGCAGAGCTACAGGTGGCTGGCCGAGGGAAGGATCTGTTTGACGCCTATGAGGCATTCAGTGAGGCCATCCTGAAAGACCAAGTACCATCGGCGTCTGGTGTCCGTAGAGGAAGAAGATCCAGGGGTTCTGTAGCAGCCTCTCAGAGGACTTCGTCCAGGACAAGGCGCCCACGCGGATCTAGAGTTCAGTCGAATGAACAGGTTTCGAAACTGGCGAGCAAAGGCGGAATGGCCTTGGATGACCTGAGTGATTCTGTTCGGGCACTCCTTGATGGCGGGCGGGATTACCTTGTGAAGTATCAATACATGGCTGCTACTGATGCCGAATATGGAAGAACCTTGGATGAAGTCAAGATACCGACTCGTTTGAAAGAGCTTCTCGCAGGAAAGGGCATAGAACGACTCTACAGGTTTCAAGACCAAGCTGAAGATTTGATATTCTCAGGAGCAGATGTCGTCATTGCAGCTCCGACTGCTCAAGGAAAGACTGAGGCATTCATCCTCCCGATAATCAGGAAACTTCTCGTTACCATTCAGGATTCCTTCATGGAGTCTGGAGTCCGCACGCTACTGATCTATCCGACAAAGGCGCTTGCCCGCGACCAATATGATAAGATCGTAGAGATGTGTAAAGCCTCTGGACTAAGCGTTGCCATCTTCGATGGAGATGTGTCACAAAGCCAAAGGACGAAAATCTACTCGAAGCCTCCGGACATACTTGTGACGAATCCAGATGTTCTGCATTATCATCTAGGATGGATCAGTTCTCGTCTTGTTCCTCTATTGCGCACTGTGAAGTACGCGGTCTTGGATGAGATTCATCTCTACACCGGATCAATGGGCTCTAATGTCTACTACATTCTGAAGCGACTAGAGATGGAGGCGGGGCATTTTCAGAAGATTGGGGCATCGGCCACCATAGCCAATCCTAAGGAGTTTGCTGACCAGCTCTTTGACAGTGAAGTGCGTCTTGTCGAGTCGACAAGTGCCAAGAGAGGTCCGATTCACTTCATGATGTTCTATCCCGGTGATCGGAGCAAGTATAGTATGATTGTTGACCTTGTGAGGAGGCTCCGTGAAGGAAGGTTCAAGACCCTAGTCTTTGGAAATACTCACTCGGAGGCAGAAGTCCTCAATATGCTTCTCCGTGATGCCGGATTGAATTCGATGGTGCACCGCGCCGGGCTTTCTAAGAAGTACAGAAGTCAAGTAGAGTCACAATTCAAATCGGGCTCACTACAAGTTCTTGTTTCGACTCCGACACTTGAATTGGGCATTGATATCGGCGACTTGGACAGCGTCGTGAGTATGATTGTGTCAATCACGCGACTTACTCAACGGACTGGCAGGGCGGGAAGAAAAGGTCAGGAGAGCGTAGCCATTCTTGCTCTTCGTGAGAAAGATCCGATATCCTCCTTCTACAGACATGAGCCTGAGAAGTACTTCACTGACATTGATTCAGCATACATGGAGCCCGAGAATGAAGTTGTTGGATACTACCAGCTGATTGCAGCCGCCATGACTGGTAGACTGAATGCATCTATGTTTCCACGTCAAAGGCGAATTCTGAATGCTCTGGCCGAGGACGGGATAATCACCGTCCGAGAGGATGGTAGCGTTCGTGTCACCGACTCAGATCAAGCTCGAAAGAAATGGAGAGGCTACAGCATTCGTGGAATTGGCGACACGGTTCAGATAAGGTCAGGGGAACGAACTCTTGGTCAGAGGTCTATGCCAATGGCCTCACAGGAACTCCATCCAGGGGCAATCTATCTTCACGGAGGAAAGAACTACATGTCTGTGGACTTCCGCTATGCACCCGGATTTGGAAGGGCAACCGTAGTCCCCTTTCAGGATCGAAGCGTCCACACTCGTCCTCTCTACTCCACCATGCCTCGAATCTTGGAGGTGATTGAAGAACGAAAGGTTCTGGGTCTTAACGTAGTCTACTGTGCACTTGAGATGACGCAGACGGTCTATGGATACGTGAAGAAGGAAACGAGGACAGGGAAAGTCGTCGCTAGAAATGATCTTTCTGAACCCCTCGTCTACAAGTACGTCACTCGAGGATTTGCCTTCACAGCCCCAGGACCCACTAATGTTGTTAACGACTACCTAGGTGGAAAGCTGACTGACGCCTCAGGCCCGAGATTGGGTCCTGCTGACCTGTATGGAGGTGCATTCCACGCTTTGGAACATGTCGTGATAGAGTCTAGCGATATGCTTACGGGCGGGAGCACTAGAGAGATTGGCGGTGTTTCGATGGGGGACTCTGGCATCATCTTCGTATATGATGGCAGTCCGGGGGGAAACGGGGCGTCGAAGCTTCTCTTCACCAGACTAGACGAAGCCTTCAGAAGAACGGAAACAATCCTAGGGAAATGTGACTGCAAGACAGTTGATGGCTGTCCACTGTGCACTTACTCATATCAATGTGGAAACAACAACAGGCCCCTGTTCAAGCTAGGTGCGCTTGACAGCGTCAAGCAGATCCTGGGGAAGGTTGAAACGGACGTGGATACGAAGGGATATGCGGGATACGAACCTCTTGTCTAGGAATTGAGGTGACTCTTGTTGAGTGTGTTCTTGATTGACCGCGGTCACGATGGCCCTGCGAGAGTAGGGTCTGTCAGGTTGGGAGAAACAGGGACTCCTACTCCCACGCTCATTGGCCCGACACATGCCACAAGCCTCTCAATCCGTTATGCTACTCTAAACAGAGACAAGACTGCAGAAGGTCATCCCGTTGTGTTCTCTTTGCCTTTCTCACTTGAGAACAGATTAGCACTTGACAGTGAAGACATGCTGATTCTTCCCTCAATGATTGCAAGTGAATCACTCGAGGCTGAGGCCGGAGGAAAGTTGCTTGAGTATCAGGAAGAGATCCTCAAGAGGATTGAACCCGAGGTTTCTCCTTCTCAGACGATTCTTAGAGTACCATCATCTCTTGACCCGGAGGCAGCTGAAAGGGCGTTCAGAAGGCTTGACGAGCTCGGCGTCAAGGCTGCAGCGTTCCAACTCAATTGCGATCTTGGGCCTTCTGACTTCAACTCAGTAATGCTCCGACGCAGACTTCCTCGCAACTGGCTTGCTCTAATAGTCGGGAGAGTAGAACCATACACCATGCCTGTTCTATACTACTTGGGTTTTGATATTCTGGACGTCGGACGTGCTTTTGAGGCCGCAGCGAAAAGGACACGACTGTGGCGCATGGACTCCGAAATCATCGGGTCGCAGAAGAGTCTGCGCTTGTGCTCCTGTCCTGCATGTGTATCTCTTGCTGAAGCAGACTTGGATTCTAAAAGTCAAGTGACAAAGATCCTCACAGAGCACAATCTGACGGTCTATGAGATGCTTATGTCAGAGTGCACCCAAGCTATGCACTCTGGGAAACTGAGATGGCTTGTTGAATCGATGACTCATGCCAATCCATCCCTTGCTGCGTTTCTCAGGAGAATCGATGGCGAGCTCTACTCCTATTTGGAAGAGTTTACTCCAACGACAGATAGAGGAGCCATCCCGCTGATTGGACCGGAGTCATACAACGCGCCCATGATTAGACGATTTCGAGAGAGAGTGGTCGCGCGCTATCGCCCACCAGAACACAAGAAGATTATACTACTCGTGCCATGCTCAGCCAGAAAGCCCTATTCGGACTCAAGGTCGCACAAAAGATTCTTCCGGGCTATAGAGTCTGCTCTTGGGCCTCTGAGATTCAGAGTAGCGGAAGCAATTCTGACTTCACCGCTGGGTGTGATTCCTCGGGAGCTTGAGAGAATGCCTCCGGCTGCTCAATATGATATTCCAGTCACTGGTGACTGGGATGCAGAAGAAACAGAGATTGCAGTGCGCGCACTTGAAGAACACCTGCGAAAGTTTAGCGAATCGACCGTAGTTGTCGCCCACGTATCGGGAGGGTACTTGAACATCGTCAAGAAAGTCGAGGAACGAATATCACAGAGCATCATCTACACAACTCCCGATGAATCAGCCACAAGCAGAGTCTCTCTAAAATCGCTTCAGGACACTCTAAAGGACATGGCTGAAGTTCTGGATATCACAGACAAGCAACGAACTGACCTTGAGGACACTCTACGTGCTTCTGTCGACTATCAATTTGGCCATGGAGCCGGAGATCTGCTGATTCCACTGGGAGCAAGTCTACGCGGAAAGCTCTATCACACTGTCACTTGCCGAGTGGGCGGTGAACAAGTTTGCGCCTACGTGGCAAAGTCTGGTACGGTGTCCCTCACGCTCGCCGGGGGCCGCCTGCTAGAGCCGTTGAAACAGAGTTGGGTTCGTTTTGAGGGGAAGGAGATTGAAGGAGGCTCCATTTTTGCTGTTGGCGTTCGTGAGGCTGATTCTGGGATTCGTCCTGGAGACGAAGTCATTGTCCTTGACTCAGGTGGTCAAGTTGCCGCCGTTGGCAAGAGTGAGATGTCAGGCCTAGAGATGTGTGAACTTGACAAAGGTCGAGCGGTGACTCTACGGCACAAGGTGGAGCGTGGAAAGTAGATGTCCCACATCCCGAAATCGTTGCACAGCACAATAGCAGACGCCAACGTAAGTGCTCGTGGTAGTTCATTAGACAGGATCCGTAAACGGAATCTCTCAAGACCAGCAACCAGCTGGGTATCCAAGAGCAGAGTTGGCTCAAGCATTGGCACAGCTCTATCTGTGGTCCTGGCAACTTCTGGATGCAACCATGCACGCGGTGATAGCGGAGGTTGCACTATGTGTAGCTACATTCTCGACGGGTCACGTGAGCCGGTTCCAGCAGACAAACTCATCCAGCAGTTTGATGAAGCCGCAAAGAGTCTAGACTCAGAAACAGGTCCACTATCCGTGAAGGTGTATACAAGCGGTAGTTTCCTCGATTCAGAAGAGGTCCCAACTTCGGCACGTGATGAGATTCTGCGGGTAATCGCGGCTGATGATCGAGTCAGCGAAGTGGTGCTAGAATCACGCCCGCAATTCGTGACAGATGACAGAATGACAAATGTACAGAGTATACTGGGCGAGCGCCAAGTTGAGATTGGCATCGGTCTTGAGAGTAGTAACGACGCAATCAGAACTCTTTGTGTCAACAAAGGTTTCGAAACGAAGGACTTCGAGAGGGCTGTGAAGATTGCAGGATCAAATGGTATTGGTGTCCGAGCATATGTGCTTCTAAAGCCGCCTTTCCTGACTGAACGTGACGCTCTTTTGGACGCGAAACGCACGATTATGGACGCTGCGAAAATGGACGTCACAACGATTTCTGTGAATCCGGTCAACGTCCAGAAGCACACGCTAGTTGAGAGAATGTGGTCGGTAGGACTCTACCGCCCCCCATGGCTTTGGTCACTTATTGATGTCCTACACAGCTCAAAGAACGAAGTTGACCGGTCAATTAACATCGTGTGCGATCCAGTCGGAGCAGGAAAGCCACGTGGCACTCATAACTGCGGCCGTTGTGACGAAAGTATCACTCAGGCGATACGTTCTTTCTCCTTGGACCAGAAGGAAACCGCATTTGAAGGTCTAGAGTGTGGGTGTAAACAGCTATGGCATCATACTCTGGAACACGAGGACTTCGCACTTCTGGTTCATAGATATAGAATCCTGAAGGACAGATGACGTGCGGAGAAAGAGAATGGAAAATGACCAACCAGGCAAGGGGAGGCGCCACTTGCCCAGCGGGAGGGCGGGTGATTTCTAGTCTGAAGTGGTCTGGGGTTCTCTTCGCTCGTACTCACCAGCTTCTTCGCCAGCTTGAACGGTAACATTGACCCTTCTTTTGTCACCGGGATTCATCCTGGTCCATTTAAAGACCAGATTCGTTCCATCTGCTGTAGGACTCACGATCGGTGATTCCTCATCAGGGTCAGTAGAAACATAATCGAAGCCTGTGGGTATCCAATCAGTCAATTCGACATTCTCGACAGTAACCTCTCCTTTGTTCTCGATGACCAGCACGACTATGTACTCACCAGGGTCAGCGCCCTTGTTTATGGCCTTCTTGGCTGATATGCTTCTCTTCTTGTAGAGAATGCCCAGCTTGTGTCCATCCTCAGCACTGGCGCTCTCAACAGGTAGTCCGGGCGGGTAAGTATTCGCGAAGCAATGTATGGGGGAGGGATATTCCTTCTCAGGTCGACTCCTCCAGGCCATGATGGCGTAGTTCACCATGACGCTGTCTCCTGGACTAAGTTCACCCACAGAGTCCTTTAGATTTGGCATTCTGAACGTGATCTTGTGGGGCACCTCGGGATTCTGATCATCAGGCTCAATATTCACTTCGAGTCCTTCAGTGTACTCCTTGCCTTTGACCCAGACTTTGACGTGTTCGGCCTGAGGAGGCATCACATCGTCAGGAAGGTTGTCTTCAATGATGAACTCGTTGATTCGAGCGGTTCCAGTGTTCTTCACCTCAATTGTCACTTCAACAGGAGTCTTGTCGAAGCTGTTCACCTCTGGCGGATCAAACTCTTTCGTATAGTCAATCTGAATCACCGGAACCTCTTGAGGGGTCTTCTCTATCGTGCCTAACACTCTCTTGTTGATGACCCTCATGGGAGTGTAGACTACCTCCTGAGTGCACTTTGGAGGTGACTTACTCTCAATCTCGAAAGTCGAGCTCCACTCCTGGCCTGGTGACAACTCCAGTTTTGGAGCCTCATCAATCATCTTCTGTTTCTCGGTGCCATCCTCGGGGGTCAAGTAGACTTCCGCCTTGTCAAGTCGAACCATCAGGTCACTCTCATTGGAGCATTCCAGGGTGCATTCCCACTGATTCGGTTCGGTTTCTGCAGTTTCTATTCCAGTCAAGAACTCAGAGAGAGCACTCATATCGGGTTTTAGCACGGATCTTTGCTGTCCCTCGCCCCGATAGGTCGCAACAATCCGACCGGCACTCTTAGTTTCTGTGTCTTCAACAGTGCCTATTGCAGATATGAGAATCGTCGCCTCTTCATTTGGATAGACAACGAAGTCCCTCCAGATGACTGTCTTTGTATCCTCATCAATCTCCGCTGAGCCCGAGCTT
>CAYFTD010000363.1:0-1502 GCA_964345915.1 uncultured archaeon | reverse complement strand
TTGCTGCGCCAACAAGTGCTGAGACGAAACTCTTCGTGCAGGAGTAGATCGGGTACAAGGTAGTTTCATCGTATTGCGGATTCAGATTCTCCTCCACGACGATGTACCCGTGGCGAACTATCACCACGCTGTTTATGCTGTAGTCTTCGGCCGTGATATAGTCAAACATTGAGTTGAGCCTTACCTCACTCATGCCTTGCAGATACGGAGTTGACTCTCTCCATCCTGTAGTTGGCCAATAGTCCCTTGACATCGCACTAGCAGGAACACCCCTCTCAGAGGAATGGTTGAATCCCTGAATCGTTACTCCTTCACCACTTCCGTATCCAACCAGCGATAGCAGTAGAATCAGAAATACTGCGGGAATGGCGAATGAATGATTCAGGAGGATGTTCCTTCGCATGTCATGTTCCCTCCGCTGGTTCAATCCACTTGGAAAATGATTGTATTAATGTGATGTTCAAAGCCAGAATCTCTTGGTCGGATTTTGTGGCGCTATGAAGATGCGGATCTAGACAACCGACATATGACGGCCATAGAGCCAAATCACACTCTCTCTACAAGAGAGACAATGAAGAATGGAGAACCAAGCATGAAATCTCTCACGCAAGAAGTGAAACAGAAGGCACTTGACGTCGGATTCGTCGCAGCTGGGATATCGAGCCCAAGCATGCTGCAGGACTTGCCATATGGGCCTGTGCGCAAAATCAAAGAGCTAGTCAGACCCTCGGACGAGCTTCCAACGGTCAAGTCTGTAATAGTCAACGTGTTCCATGTCTGGGACGAAGCATTCCATATGACACTGGACGCACCTGAATGGCGAGGCTACGGTCTCCATTCTCCTGATGAGAAGATCGAGAGTTACTTCTTCGGTTCCGTGATAATGAAGAACATGGCCTGGGAGATTGTCGATTTTCTGAGGAGAAAAGGCTTCGAGGCCACGGTGACACTCGATATCCCGTTGAAGACAGCTGCGGTCAAGTGCGGTCTAGGCAGTCAAGGCAAGAATACACTACTTGTCACTCCGACACTTGGACCGAGGATAGGCCTGATCGGCGTACTTACTGATGCCGAATTGGAGATAGACAAGCCCTTTGAAACAGATCTTTGCGGCGACTGTAGGAGGTGTCTGACTGCGTGTCCTACAAAGGCCCTTGAACCCTATACACTGAATGTAGAGCACTGCATCGTCTATTCCTTGGAGAGTCCCCTTACGGATGATGTTCCGCCACATGTAAGAGAGATGGAGAAGAAACTCTCCCTGAGACCTACCTCCAACTCCTACATCGAGTGCTCGAGATGCATGGCCGTCTGTCCTGTTGGGCGACCAGTGTGAAGGCCAGACTCTCTTTCCTACTGGGTCATTCTGGGGATGGTTTTCGACCTGCGCGGAAATCTTCAACCGCAATTACGGCTATGACCCCAATCACAATCGCAATTGCTCCATCATATATGAGTACAATGTCGATTCTTCCCAAGATTTGGATACCTTCTGTTGCCAG
>CAYFTD010000362.1:0-2359 GCA_964345915.1 uncultured archaeon | reverse complement strand
CGTGTTGGTCAGGATCAAGCCACAGGACCTTGAAGGGAGGTTCGAGGTTGTGGTTAAGAACGAGTATATGATGGCCTTATACAATGGCGAGCCGGTCGTTATGTTTCCTGACCTCATTTGCATGCACTATCCCGATACTGGTCACGGTGTGATGAGTGCCTCTCTCAAGAAAGGTATGGACGTAGTAGTGACCGCCGTGCAGGCTCATGAGAGGTTGCGTCACGCGGGAAGCACAGAGATCGGGAAGAAGGCGTTCTCTCCTGAGAGATACGGTCATCCTGAGCTTGAGTATAAGCCAATGCATGATATTATCGGACGGCTAAAATAGGAAGAGTGTTCAAGACTCTTCGCCGACTCTCCCATACCTTGAAGGTTCGAGGTGCCCCGAAATGAAGCGAATTGCCCTAATAGGCGCGACAGGGATCGACTGGTATCAGAACCCCAATAAGGAGGCATTCGTCAAGGCAGTCACTCCCCCGGGTTTTGAAATACATAACTTCACCCCTAGGCACGGAACTCACAGTGTCGAATCAAACGTCGACGAGGCGTACAATGCACCTTTCATTCTTGAGCAAGTCATGAAGGCCAACACAGAGGGCTTCGATGCAATTGTGCTTGACTGTGCTGGTGACCCCATAATAGATGCAGCGAGAGAAATCTCAACAGTCCCAGTTGTCGGTCCTAGGCAATCAAGTCTTCACTTAGCACTTACTCTTGGAACCCGCTTCAGTATCATTACTGTTCAAGGGAGCTCACTGGTTCGATACATGGACAGTGGAGTAAGAAAGGAGGGTCTTGACTCCTTTTGCTCCAGCGTCAGATGTCTGGCAATGCCTGTTCTGGATATCGCAAAAAGACCCGACGATGCACAGAGCGAGCTTCTTGAGGTAGCCAGACTGGCAGTTTCTGAGGACAAGGCTGATGTCATTGTCTTGGGGTGTACGGGACTCTCACATGAGGTTGATTTGAAGCCCATCATGGAGGAGCTTGGAGTACCAATTATCGATCCCTTTGTGGTCGCTGTCAAGACTGCTGCACTACTCGTGGAGTCTGGCCTATCGCATAGTAAGGTGGCTTATCCATTCCCCCCGAAGAAACCTATCAATGAAGCCCCGTCCTTGAAGGGGGCATTTGACGACGTTCTGAAGGATTAATGAAACTACAGATTCGGTTTCTCTCTTCGGGTCAACAGTATCACCATGAGGAAGAGGACAACCACTGAAAGAACTGTGTACAGGAGATATGGGAAAGCCAATCCGAAGCCCATAACCCAACCACCGACTATCGGCCCTACAAATATGCCAACACCTCCCATACTCTCGACCAACCCTGCATGTGCGCCTTTCTCAAGCTCAGTTGCAGAAACAACAAGGTAGAGAGCGCCGAGGTAGTTGAAGCCGACTGCTACTCCAGAGATAATCATTGCCAATCCAAAGATCCAGATGTCGATGAATAGGAAGAGCAACATTCCGGAAATCGCTGTTAGAATGGCACCTAGAACGATGATTGTCTTCATGTACTCCCCTGGCATTCTCGAGGTTACAATGAAGCTGATAGTACGAACTGCGTTCCAAATCAGAAGCAAGTTGCCAAAGTCCTCCCGGAAGAAGGGATGCCCAAGGTCAATCAACGCTTCAATGTATGTTGGAAAGAGTGCAATGATGATGGTTGATACGACTCCCCAGAGCATGACCGAAAGATAGGATGCAACGAAGACAGGGCTTGTCTTGGACTGTGTTTGGACGGTTGAAGAATCGGATACCAATCTGTCAGCTGCTGCATCATTGTCATGTGCTCCGGCTTTCCTTCTGTATCCCTGAAGGAATCCTCCAATTATGGCCAGAGACAGCAACTCAATGGCAAGCACTACATATATGCTGGATAGCTCACCGAAGGCACCCACCGTATAGGCAAGTATCATTGGGGGCAGTATCATCGAGGCGCTCCATGACGTTGAGAAGTTCCCGAGCGCCGCAGCCTCCGATTCAGGTTCCAGCTCTGCAACCATGCCTTCTATAGTTGGTGCAATGAAACCAAAGATGAATCCCTCTACGACGCGAATAACAATTAGATGGATCGGACCAATGAAGGGGAGCAAGTAGGACGTCAACAAGGCGATGTAGGCACACGTGGATATCAGAAGTGTTCTTTTCCTACCTATCCTATCAGATAGGCGTCCACCAACTGCCGGAGAGAACATGTACGTGAAGCCGAATGCCCCCATTGCCACTCCGGCCTCGAGAGAAGTTCCTCCGAGAATCCCCGTGTACCACGATGCGAAGATCTCAGTGGTTCCCAATACCATCACAACGAGAAACGTCGTGATGTAACCGACCATTCTGTTTCTTCTCTTGATTTC
>CAYFTD010000361.1:0-1661 GCA_964345915.1 uncultured archaeon | reverse complement strand
CACTATGTACTGCTCGGAGAACTTCTGTGTCAAGAATCTATTCACGAGGGCCGTCTTTCCGCTACCGCCAGCTCCAATCATGACGACTTTTCGCATGAAATCAAACTCTGACGTTCTAGCCAAATCGGTCCCTCGCACACCAAATTCCAGTCTAGTGAGTGTCCTAGGGAGGACGGTCGATGCTGAAAGTCCTGCCCCACGAGTCACTACTTGGTTCATGGAGAGGGGTGTCATGTCTGTATTTAGCCTTTTATGGCATAAAATGGACGAACTGACCAATCCGAGTAATCGAAGAGTTGGCGCCCAACTGAGTTGGGAGGTGTGAAGACTAGAAGGTGTTATAACAGGACTTACCGGGGTCGTACCTTGCCGGGAGGACCTGATAGCATGCGTCTCATCACGGTCAAGATGAGTGACATCTATGTGAATGGCGTCGACAGACTTGTAGAACTAGGCCTGTATCCATCGCGAAGTGAAGCTATTAGAGTAGCAATACGAGACCTGCTACGCCGGGAGCTCTGGCCAAAAGAGGGTAGTCCACTATCAGCTTCCGGGAGTTCCGAAGACAGGGACTAGACGCGGATCTTGAACCCGTTATGCTCCATTCTTCTGCAAGACATGTTCAGTTGTACAAGAAACACACATTAATGCAGCAAACGAGGATGAATTCACTGTGGGCCTGCAGTCAGGAGGTTTCACGCTATTGAATTGGAGAGTTCTCTTCAAGAGTATCAGATTCGCGTTCCGCGCTAGAAGACGCGTCATCACATTCATCATCATCTATGCTTTTCTCATTATAATGGTGTCACGAGGACTCACAACACCAGGAGAAGAGCTTCTCTGGCTACTTGCTGCGTTCGTGCTGGCAACACTTTATGCTGTGTTGATATCACAATCGAGAGCGAAGGACATAGCCATTCTCAAGTGCGTTTCCTGGAACAATGCAGACATCCTCCTTGTCTTGATTGGAGAGGTGGTCTTGGTATCCATGACAGCATTCCTACTTGTGTTTCAAGTGAGCGTGGAGCTGCTGGGTTTGGCTGCGTACTTTGAGCCATCATTCGATGTTGGTCTGCTAACTACGCTACAGGCGTGGCTTGCCGTTCCTGCTGCATCACTGTTTGTCACTCTGATTGTCATTGTGGTGCTGCAATTGCCCGGGCTTTTCGTTGCGCAGCGAAGAGCCATGATGATACCGCCGATGAGGGCGCTCAGGGAGGAATGATGCATGGGGAATCCGATAATCCAGCTTGAAGACGTCAACAAGGAGTACGGACGAGGGAAGAAGACAGTTGCTGCCCTGAGACACATCAATCTCGATATCGAGCAAGGCGAGTTTGTTGCAGTCCTTGGGCCTTCTGGCTGTGGGAAGTCAACTCTTCTTCATGTTATGGCAGGACTTGAGGCGCCAACCTCGGGAAGGGTCTTGCTTGATGCTGTGGATGTCACACTGATTGGTGAGCGGGATCTTCCAAAGGTCAGAGCACAGAAGATTGGTTTCGTCTTTCAGGCCTTTCTATTGATTGAAGACCTCACTGCCTATGAGAATGTCGAGGCAGTACTCTGGCCAAGTGAGGAAATCACCAAAGAGAAACAGGAGCAGATGACCCTCGAGGTTCTGCGTGAGGTAGACATGCTTGAGAGACGTGATCATTTTCCAC
>CAYFTD010000360.1:0-4099 GCA_964345915.1 uncultured archaeon | reverse complement strand
TCGCATCAATGCTACACACCACAAGAGATAGTATACACATAGTGGCATCAGCACGCGGCTCTGCGATGGGTCGTGTCGTAATCCGAGATGGCGGTGACACTATTGATTTGACGAGAATGGGCACTGGTGGGTGGGCGATAACTCCATTCCTCGATCAAGTCGAAATCTTGGAGAGCGACGCCGAGTTCATCATTATGTCAGAGAAAGATGCGGCTGTCATGAGGCTAGCTGAGGCCAAATATTGGAATCGTCAGCCTTGTATCGTTCTCACGGGCAAAGGGTCAGGAGACATCGCCACGAGGGCGTTTCTTAGAATGCTTGTCAAGGAGTTGGAGATTCCCGCCTTTGCACTTGTTGATTCTGACCCATACGGACACTACATCTACTCAGTGTTCCTCAGAGGAAGCAAGCGATTGAGCTATGAATCACCCTTCATTGCCACTCCCGAGCTGAAACTCCTTGGAGTACTCAGCCGAGACCTGGACGAGTACGACATTCCCAAATCGGTTCGAATCCCTATGGAACCTACCGACATCAAACGTGTGAGAGACATGCTCAAGGAGCCCTTTGTCAAGGCCAAGCGAGACTGGGTGAAAGACCTTCAGCTGATGTTGAAGCTCAAGGAGAAGGCAGAGATACAGGCTTTTGCAAGCCATAGCTTCGAGTATCTGACGGACGACTACCTACCTAGGAAGCTTGAAACCGGGGACTGGATCTAGGGGCCCATTGACTCTGAGATATCGTGTTGCCATTGGGTAAAAGGGATAAGGGATTGATGAGTGCCCTTTCTCCAACCTACCACACTGAAGGAGGTTCCCTATTGGTCAAGTCAAAACTTGATGGCATCGAAGTCATTGATGGACATGCACACTTCATAACATACAACACTGTCAAAGAATGGTTTTCTGATCCGGAGAGACTCAAACAGGCTCAGCAACGTGTAGCCTACAGAACCGATATGACTGAATTCAGCATTCCTGATGAACCATGGGATACAGGAGAGATGTGGATCAAGGAGCTTGACAAATACGGGATAACAGCCATTGGGATGATGGTTGGCCCAGAGAGCCGAGAAGAATTCCTCGAAGCCCGAAAGCGATATCCCGGGAGATTCATGGGTTACGCAAATGTCAATCCCGCTGTTGAGAATGCTGTAGAAGTTGTCAAGAATGCAGGACGCGATGGATTCCAAGGAATCAAGCTCTACCCCAGTTCTTGGGATTTCCATGTATATGACAAGAGAGTGTACCCGATATATGAAGAGGCTCTCAAACAGAACCTGCTTGTGATCCTTCATTTCGGCATCACAATTGGCACACAGGCCAATCTCCGCTATGGTAATCCACTGGACATTCAGAAGCCAGCTCAGGACTTCCCCGACTTGAACTTCATGATAGCTCACTTTGGTGCAGGATTCTTTCGCGAGATTCTGATGCTCTTCTATCAGACCAACAACGTGATTGTAGACTCTAGCGGTAGCAACAGCTGGATGCAGTACTCACCTTATGATCTGACCATTACTAAGATCTACGAAAAGGCGCTGAAAGCTGGAGGGTCATGTAGGATTGTGTTCGGCACTGACTCGTCCTTCTTTCCTCGCGGATTCCGATTCAATATCTTTAAAGAGCAGTACAATGCGGTCAAATCACTCTGTCCTCAGCTCTGCTACTCAGAAGATGATGTTGACCTAATCTTTCGGGGGAACATTCTGCGGTTGACAGGTTTTGAGCCCTAGACCAGACCCTGCATGGGTAATGACAACTCTCGCTAGGCCTTTCGTATCTTCTTGTCAAGACCCTTGAGTCTCTTCTTCTCGTCGGCCTGTCGGTATTTCTCAGCTGCTTCCTGGTAATTAGCCAATGCCTCTCGAGTATTGCCTGACTTTGCCAATGCATCACCCTCAGATTCCAGGCTCTTGCCCCATTCAACGTAGCACTCGCGCACCTTTGCAGCACAACGGGCCCGCTTCTTTGAATCAGTTGAGAACATGTAGAGTTCGCGAGCTTTTCGATACTGAACAATTGCCCACTCGTATTCGCGTGCCTTCTGATGGTTCTCCTCCTGTTCAAAGTGGTTGTTTGCCATGGCATCGTACCCTAGGTCAGTTCTCTTCGTACACTCCTCAACCATCTTCTGATTGCCAGCCCTCTCATACAGTGTCTTTGCTTTCTCAAAGGCCTCTATGGCATGTTCATACTCCTTCTCCTTCAGCTTGGCATCCCCGTCTTCGAGTCTGGCTTTGCCCATTGAATCATAAACATAGTCAGGATACTCGAATTCGTCACCGCTAAGAGAAACCCCACAGCTCGGACATGATGGCGTATCAAGTTCGACCATTGGAGTAGCAACGGATACTTTCGTCGGAGTTCCAACTACCACATCGATGAAGTCCTTAGATGTGACTCCTCTGCCTTCTGGGAACAGGTGCGATACCGCTTCTCGAGTTTCGTCATCTCTGCCTTCCGGAAAGAGGTGGTCAATGACCACATCCGTCGCGAAGTCTATCTCATCAGTCACTACTCTAGGGGGTTCAATCTCCTTGAATGGCATGCCTACCTTTATCTCAGGCTCTTGTCCCACCCCCATCTCGTCCCAGTCAAGCCCCTCTGTGCGGTCCTCCAGGACGACAGCATCTTGCGGGATCTGAGAATCAGGAACATCCTTCATGGCCGCTTGAACAGTGGCTCCAGAACTAGAATCCTCGTTCTCAACTGGTTTGACGAGGCTATCATCCACTTCCCACGAGAGGTCTTCCTCCGGGGGTACAGCAGCGGCCTCCTCGTTGGCGGCTGGTGCTTCGGCGACTTCAGGTTCGGTTAGCTCTGGCAGCTCGGTTTCGGGCAGTGTGTCTACAGCATCAGAAGGAACACTTGGTTCTGGGATGTCTCCAAGCTCTGATTCTGCCAGCAATATGCTGCTGTCGTCTTGGACTTCAGCGTTTGTTGGAGCTGCAGTCTCAACAGTTGTGTCGTGAGATTCATGTCCCGTGGCGAGTCTTGAACCACATCCCATGCAAAAAGTCGATCCCCTTCTGACTTTCTTGCCACATTCCGGGCATTCCATGCTCTCTTCCATGGTGCGAACCACTGATATGTTCTCGAAACAGTCTGACCTTCTTTGGTCTCAACTGTGATTGTTGAGGGGTATTCAGTCCATATGAACAATTTTCGTACAAGCACTCAATCTAGATGACATTGGGCATCATTTCTGCCTTTGGACAACATATGATCCATTCAGTAGAGTACCAAGTACGTTGGCCATGTGATGAGGACTCCGAGTAGGACTCCGGCCGCGGCTTGGAGAAAGTTGTGTTGTTTTAGCCTGACTCTTGACCAGATAACAAGTGCCCACAGAATCACGACCGGGAGAGCCATCAACCCGTACACAGCAAGCAAGGCAGTTCCAGGACCACCAACTCCAGCACCGTGAACTGATATCTTGCTCCTTTGGTTGACAATCAACACTCCAAGTGTGACGTTGAAGTATGCAGCCGCCAGGACCTGAAGTATCAGACAACGTGTGTAGCCAAAGATTGCGACCGCGATGATGTAGCAAATCAGCGAGAACACCAAGAATTTCGACCTACTCTCTTGTTCTGAAACGTCGAGGTCCGTACGCCCCCTCCATGCAGCATAGACGATAGGTACTATTGGCGCAACTACCATGACGATGACAACGATTAGCAGGGCAGACAGGGAGTCAAGCGTTGGACCAAGACCTATCGGTGAAGCGTAGGCCATGATAGCCCCGACATAGAGGTTCACAAGAGGAGCAGGTGTTAGACGGGAGATGAATCGAGCTAAGATGACTCCTGATCCAGTCAATTCCAGTGTTTCGTCATGGTATCTCACGTTGCTCAGCTACCTTATTCCCGGTGAGTTGACGCTTTCTTCAATGTTTTCGTGACGCTCTGGTGAAATCCGATGTAGTAGACTCACATCACGAGAAACCTTATTTTCTCGAAATCGCTCCGTTTGCAGGCAAGGTATGTAGAGAAACCCCATGGATGTGAGCTATCATGACAGCGGTACCAAAGCGGGAGGTCTTTGAACGGATAATTCAGAACATAACGAGTAAATTCCCTGACGTATACGCAGCT